>JBBRHM010000132.1:0-9807 GCA_038222655.1 Chitinophagales bacterium
CCTTGCAGATAGCAGTTACGTTATTTACTTTTTTGTCTTGATACAAAAAAGTAACAAAAAAAATCAAGGCTGCATAAAAAAAGCTAAAAATTTAAATGCCTGGCTAAAATGAAATTAGCTCAATCATTTGAAAGTTGCCAAGCATTAGTAGGACTTACGGGCTAACAGCTAAGCCCAGCTTTAGTATCATTAATTTCATTTCTTAACGCCATTCATTCAAATTTTCTTAACGCTTTTTTTATGAGGCCGGTTGAGATTGTCAAATTAAAATTCAAGTATCATCTAAATAACAGTTTCGGTAATTTGCGTTTATTCTACCTAATTCTAAACATTAATTAGAATAGATAAGCTGTTACTTTTTTAAACTGGTTATATGCATCAAAAATTTATCAGCGTCTGTATAACTTATTTTTTCAATTACAGTTGCCTGCTGCATAAGGAAGTAAGTGGGTGTGGCCCTGGCTGCAGTTTTTAAAACCGTGGCATCACATTTTATAACCCATACGGATGGGAAAAGCGTAACTGCTTTATCTGCATCAGCCGTTACCAATAGTAATGTGATATTTTTCTGCTTAGCTGCTTTCTGTATTTTTTCAAACCCGCTTATCCACTCAGCTGCATGCGCCATATCTTTTGCCATTACGAGAATATAAGGATTGGTTTGTGCAAAAACTGCCGCAGTGGTATCATTGCCTGCAAGGGTTTGCAGGGTAAAGTCAACAATTTTTGGCTGTAGCCCATTGCCTTTTTTAACAAGTTTATCTTGTCGATCAACATATTCGTATGTGGAATCAAAATCTGTCGGAAAATTTGCCTGATCAAACTGTAGTTGTTTCCCATTTTTTTTATACGTGAATACGATGGAGAAACTATCTGGGATGGCACCAACAGGCGTTTTCATCTGTTCCTGAATATTATTCCCTTTTTTATACGGCAAACAATCTACAAAAGGAAGATGCTGCAACACGTACCACTGGCCGTAAATGGTAGTGCCCGTAACAAGCAGTAGTAATAAAACAGCAGCACCAGGCTTTACAGAAGATTTTATGCGGTTACGTGCAGCAAACAATACAAGTATCAATATTAGCAGGAAGATATCCTTGCCAAAAGACTGTGCCGGTGTAAGCGGTAAACAATCACCAAAACATCCACAGGTTTTGATCTTTCCCGAGAACAACGCATAGCCCGTTAAAAAAGTAAAGAAGATAATAAGCAGTAACAGTAACCAGCTGAATAACCGCATGCGCCAGCCGATAATTACAGCTACGCCTGCCAGCACTTCGAATACATTCATCATCAGCGAAAGCCCAAGCGTATATTCATGCAAACCATGCCATGACCATACTTCAAAAAATTCCTGCATCTTGTAACTAAGCCCCAGCGGATCATTTGCTTTGATAAGTCCTGAAAAAATAAATAACAGGCCCACTATCCAACGGATAACCAGTAATGTTTTTTTCATAATAATATTAATGTTTACCCTCTTTTATTAATATCAGGGCAAATACTGCGTAATTAATTATATCCACATAGTTGGCATCAATGCCTTCACTGACAAGTGTTTTGCCATCATTGCCCAATATCTGTTTGATGCGCATCAGTTTCATTAATATCAGGTCGGCAAAACTTTGCTGGCTCATGTCACGCCAGGCTTCACCGTAATCGTGGTTTTTATCCTCCATGGTAGATTTTGCTATGGCCACATACTTCCTGTATAATTCATTTACCTGCTCTACAGGTAAATCTTCTACCCTTGACTGATCTAATTCGAGCTGCATTAAACCAATCACTGCATAATTCACAATCCCTTTAAATTCGGAAGTAATATCATCCCCTACTTTCTGGGTGTTCATATCCTGTATGTTTCGTATTCGCAGGGCCTTAATAAATATCTGGTCCACTACCGAAATGACCCTGAGTACCCGCCAGGCAGTGCCATAATCTTTTGTTTTCTTACTGAAAATTTCGTTGCACCCGCCTATTGCTTCGTCGTATTGCTGGTTGGTATCCGTCATTATATCCTAAATGTTTTAGTGCTTAGTCAATATCTTTGAAGCGCAATATAATTGAATACGAAGAATGTTCACACTTAACTGTAAAGGAAGATTGTTGATGATAGACCGGCCAGTGGTGATGGGCATTATTAATACAACCCCCGATTCATTTTATAGTGGCAGCCGGCAACAAACCGTTGATGCCGCCCTGAGCAAAGCAGAACAGATGCTTAGCGAAGGAGCAACCATTTTGGATATTGGCGGGCAGAGTACGCGGCCTGGTAGTACTAACCTGGAACCTGATGAAGAAATGTCAAGGGTGCTACCGGTTTTAGAAGCCATCAGCAGCCGTTTTTCTGGCAGTGTATTATCGATTGATACTTATCACAGCAAAGTGGCTAAGACCGCTGTAGCGCATGGGGCAAGTATGGTTAACGATATCAGTGGTGGCTTATTTGATGCAGACATGCTGAACGTAATCGCTTCTCTTCAGGTGCCATATGTTTGTATGCATGTGAAAGGAACAGAGAACACGATGCATAAAACCCCAGCGTATACAGATGTTGTGCAGGAGGTGTTGGCGTATTTTATACGACGGGTGGAAAATTGCATGCTGGCCGGTATAAAAGATATTATCATCGATCCTGGTTTTGGTTTTAGCAAGAACAGTACACACAATTTTAGTTTGCTAAAAGACCTTACTGTTTTCAGTATACTGAAAAAGCCTTTGTTATTAGGTGTTTCAAGGAAATCCACAATTTATAAAACGTTGGGTATTTCTGTTGAAGAATCACTTAATGGAACTACGGTATTGCATACGGCAGGATTGTTAAAAGGCGCTTCTATACTGCGGGTGCATGATGTGAAGGAAGCGATGGAAGCAATTGAACTGACAGAATATTTAAAGTAGTGTTACCACCCCGCCTTCGCTTCGCTGGGCACCCCTCCTGCGGGGGCAGGAGGGGAAATGTTAACTTAATTCTCAAAAACAACAAATCACCAACTATTTTTGACTACATAAAAAAAATGCCCTGCTTTTTTAGCAAGGCATTCTTTTTATACAATCATTACTGCTATATTATTTTTTTGGTGGAGCCTGCATGGGTGGCATACCTGGCTGCGGAGCGGGCGCGGGTGTATCTCCCAGATCAACAATTTCAACATCAAATATGATATTGGAATAAGCAGGTATAACGGGGGGATTACCATTCTGACCATACGCAAGCATGGCAGGAATAAAGATTCTTCCTTTACCGCCTTTACCGAAGAAACGAAGGCCCTCATCCATTCCCTTAATTACACCGCCTTGTCCGGCTACACCAATGTTTACGCTCATTGGCTGGTTATTGGGTCCTTTGGGATCCATATTGGAATCAAATACTTTTCCGTCTATAAAAGTACCTTTATACATCATTTTAACCTGCTTGCCCACATCTGCTTTCTGTGCTTCGCCTGGGTTTTGTACTTCTACCAATACACCTGAAGGAGTAGCCTGTGTTTTAATGCCCTTACCGGTGGTATAGGCCTGTATATCTTTCACTTCTTTCTGTTTTTCAATATCAGATTCTTTCTGCAAGTCGGCCGAAGCTTCTTCCTGTTTGCTAAAAGTTTTCAGGATCTCAACTCGGCCCTTGATCATATCCCTGGCATGAAAAACATTGTTATACTCTAACATACCCAGTTTCTTCAGGGTATCAACATTCATCACAAAATCAATTTTATCGCCAGGAGCGCATTTGGTAATGATCTCAAGGAAACTGTGCTTGCTGGGTCTGCTAGTATCAACAACGAGATAGGCAGGTATATGGCCAAAAGAAGAAGTGATTACAGAATCCTTTGGCGGAACCTTATATTCGATATTGAACTTTACAAACTGTCCCTGTTTTAAGGTTTGATTACTGCCCCCTTTTGTGATCTTATAGGAAAGACCTGAAGGAGTTTTCTGGTATTGATTACAGCTTGCAAGCAATACGATGGCTACTAAAAGCGCGGTGGTTGTTCTCATCATTTTTTTATTGTAATTGAATTTTATATTCCTGGATAACCTGTTTAAATGTTTGTACAGCAGCTTCCAGACTTTCACTGCTTCTTCCGCCGGCGGCATTCATATGACCGCCACCTTCAAAATGTTTTCGTGCAAATGTGTTCACGTCAAAAGCCCCTTTACTGCGGAAACTCCATTTGCGTTCCTGGTCCCTGTCAATTACCAAAGCACCAAATTTAATGCCTTGGATCGTTAATAAATAATTAACCAGTCCCTCCGTATCTCCTGTTTTGATGGTATACCGCTCCAAATCAGCCCTGGTAATATACATCAATGCGGTATTATATTCATACAATACTTCCAGCCTGTTTACCAGTGCATACCCTATAAAACGCAAACGGTTCTCAAGAAAATTATCATAGATATGATCATGTACCTGTGCATGTTGTAAGCCTACATCCTTTAAATGTGCCACCATGCGGTGAACGGATGCGGTTGTTGAGGGAAAACGGAACGAGCCCGTATCTGTCATCACACCGGTATACAGACATTTAGCTATATCAATATTGAGCAATGCCGCGTGACCGGATTCTACAATAAAATCATACACCATTTCACAGGTAGAACTTTTAGCGGTGTTACTGATGCCAAAATTAAACGCTTCACGCTGGGGTTGTTCATGGTGATCGATCAGGATTTTGGTAGAGGCTGCCTGATCCAATGGGAGTTCCATATTTTTGGTACGGTGGAGTATATTAAAATCGAGACAGAAAATGAGTTCCGCACTACTGATAATAGCTTTTGATTTTTCTTTCTGGTTCTCAAAATCAATCACTTTTTCTACACCCGGCATCCAATCCAGAAAATCAGCCCAGTTGGTAGGAGAAATTACGGTAGCCTCATGACCGAGTGCGGTGAGGAAATGGTATAGACCCAAAGCAGATCCCATAGCATCGCCGTCAGGCTTCTGGTGCATGGTAATAACCACTTTAGCGGGTGAGGTAAGCCGGGGGTAAAATAATTCTATCGGTTGCATATAAGGCGGCAAAATTGCGGTTTCCATCCTATTCTATCAAATCAATTTGCCCGGCTTTAACAAAATACAACATATATTATCCTGTAAACGGGCTGTATATCCCTATTTTTGCCGCCGAAATTCGAAAATATTTATGAGCAACAGAACTTTTACCATGATTAAACCGGATGCCACCCAGAAAGGGCATACCGGCGCTATTTTAGACCAGATTCTTAAAGCCGGCTTTACCGTGAAAGCAATGAAATGGACCCAACTTACAGAAGAGCAGGCTGGCCTTTTCTATGATATCCACAGGGAAAGACCTTTTTATGGCGAATTAGTGGATTTTATGAGCAGTGGCCCAATTGTAGCCGCTATTCTGGAAAAAGAAAATGCCGTGGCTGATTTTAGAAAACTGATTGGTGCTACCAATCCTGCCCAGGCAGAAGAAGGTACCATCCGTAAATTATTCGCCGCTTCTGTAGGAGAAAATGCGGTACATGGAAGTGATAGTGATGAGAATGCAGGGATTGAAGGGGATTTCTTTTTCTCCCGCTTGGAGAGATTTTGATCAATGAACTTTAAAAATATAAAATAACCATCCAGTTATCCGGATGGTTATTTTATTATATTTCTTTCCGCAATGGTTAAATAATCTACAGGAAAAAAGAGTCAGCGTTATTCTCTTCACCCATTTTACATGAATATCCTGCTGATGCGCATAAACCTTTTTTTATACTGTTCATTCATCTCCGTCATGGTAACACCCATGGCCCTGCCAGAAGAAGAATGAATAAAATGAAGGCTCCCTGCATCGTTTGACATGACTAATCCCATATGACCAATATTGGTTTCCAGCGGATTGGTACCGGTAAATAGAATGATATCCCCTCTTCTTGCCGTTTCTATGGGCACAGTTTTGCCAACATTCGTAAAATCAATAGAGGAGCGGGGTACGCGGATATTGAAATGTGAAAAAACATAGGTGATAAATCCTGAACAGTCAAACCCAACCCGTGGATCGGTAGATGCCCATACGTATGGCACGCCTACCAATGATTCAGCAAACTGCATTACTTCACCCGGCGTTGTTTTGCCTGTATTGATCATGGCAGGTGAATCTTCGCCCGCAACTACACCTGTATCGGGTGATGGAAGGTTTTGCCTTGTGGCGGCAGTGCGGATAAGCGAATCTTTTAAGGAATCAATACGTGTTTGTGGAGGCGCAACAATCGTTACTATTCTCTCGCTTTCTTCTGAAGGGCCGTGACAGGAAAGAAAAAAAATTAGCCAAACAAATAAAGAAAGTGGTTTCATATATTTACCTGAGTTAGTAAGGGGATATTTTTCTACAATCTACATTCTATTTGATTTTTCTACACATCAAATAGCTAATTGGTGGTTTTTTATCTCATATACGAAAAAAATCTGTGCCACTTATGTTGGTATGCATTTTTATTAAACTAACTTTTACTAATTGTAAATTTAACTGATTACTCCCTTTGTATGAGTGAACCACAATTAAACAAACGTATTATTCTTGTTGCTGATGATGATATTGATGACCAGTCAATGATCAGTGGCAGTTTTCAGGATATGGATCATAATTGCCTCGTTGAAATCGTTTCCGACGGAATGCAAGCCATTAAACGACTGGAAAACACTTCCCTTCAGCAACCCTGCCTGGTAGTGCTTGATTTGAATATGCCGGTACTAAACGGTATGGAAACCCTTACCCGTATAAGACAACAGCCCTCTCTGCAGGGCATACCCATCGTAGTTTTTACTACATCAGATTCCAATGAAAGCAGGAAGCAGTCTATTACCCTTGGTGCCATGGATTATCTGGTTAAACCAAATGATTATGCAGGACTCATGGACGTAACTGCTAAAATGATGATGTATTGCAGGTAACTATACAATGAGTTAGGTTAGCGATCAAATAGCTATTCAAACATGTTTAACCGATCAGTTCGTTTTTCGAAGTTTCGACGCAGCTTCTGTATCAAGAAACCAGGTAAGGTCTCCATACTGCGGAGCAATAAGTTGTGCGGGAAAATGATCAGCATTGTATGCATCTTCCAGTACATGCTGCACAGCCACTGCTTTGCTTTCTCCATACACTAAAAAAACAATGTGGTGAGCCTGGTTTAACAAAGGTGCATTCATGGTAATCCGGAACACTGATTTATCTTCCAGGAAAACACTTGATACAAAAGGTATGGTATCCAGCAAGACTGGCGTAGAAGGAAATAAAGAAGCTGTATGGGCATTATCACCCAGGCCAAGCAAAACAAGGTCAAAGCGCCAATCTTTACCAGCAAAATAATTACTTATCAGTTCCGCATATTGCTGAGCGGCTGCATGGGTGTTAAGTTTTGTATTAACCCGAAAAATATGTGATTCCTCAATATGCAAAGGATCGAAAAATACCGTTTTAACCATGCCATAATTACTCTCAGGATCAATGGATGGAACATACCTTTCATCCCCAAAAAAGAAATAAACATACTCCCATTCAATCTTTTCTCTGAATGGATCAGATGCCAGTAACCCGTATAATTTTTTTGGCGAGTTACCTCCTGAAAGAACTATAGAAAACTTTTTCTGCTTAGCAATTGACTGCTTGGCAGATTCAACAATATAATTGGCCAATGCGAATATGACTTCCTCCTCATTTTGAAATATATTGATTTGCATAGCGGTTTATTTTTTCCCGTTTAGTGGTAAGGCAAACCAATGGAAGCCATCACGGGCTATCAATGCTTCTGCCACTTCAGGCCCCCATGAATCAGCGGAGTAATTCGGGAAATTGAGGCTCTGTCTGTTTTGCCAGGTTTTCAATATTGGCATCAGCAGATCCCAGGCGAATTCTACCTGGTCACCACGCATAAATAAGGTCTGGTCGCCCAGCATAATATCCAACAATAAAGTTTCATACGCTTCGGGTGCCTGACTTGTATAGGTGCCTTTATAATCAAATACCATATCCACGGTGTTTAATAGCATATCGAGTCCGGGGCGTTTTGTTTGTAACTGTAAACGAATACTCATTTCAGGTTGTATACTAATGATGAGCCGGTTTTGCTGCCAGCTTTCCGTAGCTTCCGAAGGAAAAACACGGTGGGGTACATCTTTAAACTGGATGGCAATGATAGATTCCGACTGGTGCATACGCTTTCCTGTTCGTACATAAAACGGAACGCCATCCCAACGCCAGTTATCTACAAAAAATTTAATAGCCGCAAAGGTTTCCGTATTGGAAGCTTTATCTACCTTGGGTTCTTCGCGATAACCGGGTACTTCTTTTCCTTCCATCCAGCCACCACCGTATTGTCCCCTAACTGCAGACATACGAACATCTTCCGGCGTAAATTTTCGCATGGCTTTTAATACATCCACTTTTCTGTCGCGTACTTCTTCTGCGGTAAAATTAATGGGTGGTTCCATGGCAACCAGGCAAAGCAATTGCAGTAAATGATTTTGAAGCATATCCCGTAAAGCGCCTGAATGATCGTAATAGTCCCCTCTTTCTTCCACCCCTAATTTTTCAGTAACAGAAATCTGTACATGTTCAATAAAGTTTCGGTTCCAGGTAGGTTCGAGAATAGAATTGGCAAAGCGAAATGCCATAATATTCTGTACCGTTTCTTTACCCAGGTAATGATCAATACGGTAGACCTGCTTTTCGTGAAATAGCTCTTTTAATAATGTATTTAGCGACCTGGCAGATTCGAGATCATGTCCGAAAGGTTTTTCGATTACGATTCTTGCTTTCTCGGCATCTTCTGCCAGTTTATTTTTCGAAATGTTTTCAGCAATAAGCGGAAAAAAATCGGGTGATACAGCGAGGTAATAAATCAGGCTTGCTTTTGCCTGCCATTCGGTTTCATATTTGGATATTTTTTCGCCAAATATTTTGTATGCCTCTCCATCTTTAATGTCTGCTACGGTGTATACAAGGTGTTGTGAAAACAGATCCCATTTGTCTTTAATCACTTCTCCACTTCTTGAAAAACGGTTAATCCCTTCCCGAATTTTTTCAGCAAATTGTTCATCAGTTAACGGACTTCGTCCTGTGCCGATAATAGCAAACTGTTCAGGTAACCAACCATCGATAAACAAATTGTATAATGCCGGAGCGAGTTTACGGCAACTGAGGTCACCGGTTCCTCCGAAAATAACAAATATGGCCGGTTGTGTTTTAAGTGTTGACTGTATCATTCGTTTGATTTAGCATACAATGAAAAAGAACTATTTGTTTTCCCATTGTGTATGAAAAAAGCCTGGCTTACCTGTTAGCTGATAAGTATGCGCGCCAAAATAATCCCTTTGTGCCTGGATAAGATTAGAAGGCATTTGTTTACTACACAGTGAATCAAAATATCCCAGTGCTGAAGCAAAGGCAGGTGTGGCATTGGCGGAAGACAATGTTTTTGCTAATACAATACGGGTTGCCTGCAAACAGGAAATAATTTTTCGTGAAACATTTTCGTCCAGTAATAAATGTGAAAGGCTATTGTTTTTTTGATAAGCATCATAAATATCATTCAGAAAGGCAGAACGTATGATGCAGCCCCCACGCCATATTTTAGCGATTCCGGCCAATTGCAAATCATATTTATACGTTACAGAAGCTTTGGAAAGTAAGTGCATTCCCTGGGCATAGACAGTCATCATGCTGAAATAAAATGCCTGTTCCAGCTGCTCAAGGAATATTTCTTTATCTACTTCCAATAGCACTGTATCCTTAGTATATATTTTTGATGCTGCTTCTCTCAATTCTTTACATTTTGAAAGGTCACGCATGGCCA
>JBBRHM010000133.1:0-9624 GCA_038222655.1 Chitinophagales bacterium
TACCCAGAAAAGCATTTTTAACTGCTTCCGCCGTTACTGTTACCAGTCCGTTTTGCGACCTGAGTACCCGGTAGTGTGATTGTAATTGTGTGCATGCATCCTGAAGATCCTCGTTCAGCTTAATCAGTTCTTTGGTTTTGGGATGGGCTTCTCCTTCTCCCTTATTCCAGTCGCCCGATTCGAGAGAAATTTGTAAGGACATTTCGGTAATATTACCATTGACAACAATTCTTGCATAAAGGGGGCATTTACCCTGCGCGTCTTTGCGTGAGCGCATAAGAAAATACACTGTAAAATCTTTTTTGTTTTTCATGACAAAACATTTTAATGGTTAGGGATCACTCACAATCCGGTCAGCGAACCAAAAAATGAAGCAGAAAAATTTTACAAAACCTAAACCCTGGCGGGTCCACTTTATAATCACATAATATTAGTGAACAAAGATAGTGTCGGGGGATTGTTCACCATTTTGTTCACCATTTTCTTGTGATCGAATGTGACAAATTGATATAGAAAACCATAAAAAAACCCGAAAACATTTCTGTTTTCGGGCTATTGTGGGCATTTGCTGCCATAATGTCGGGAAGACAGGATTCGAACCTGCGACCCCCTGGTCCCAAACCAGGTGCGCTACCGGCCTGCGCTACTTCCCGATCTTATCCACCAAAATTGGAGGTTATTGCTCCGGTTGTTGCTCCACCTACGCTAAAGCTTCGGTGAATGAGAGCGGTGAGGGAGGGATTCGAACCCTCGGTACAGTTTAATCCGTACGGCAGTTTAGCAAACTACTGGTTTGAGCCGCTCACCCACCTCACCTTTCCTTACTCTTTTCAGAGAGGGTTGCAAAAATAGGTTCCTGCACGTGAACTGCCAAAAATGTATCTATAAAACACAAAAATAAAAAATCCCAAACCTGATTTGGTCCGGGATGTTCTTACTAAGATTTCTGCTCGTGCTACATGGCTGCCAATTGCACTTTCTGCGTCAGTTCCATCACGTTTTCACGGAAAATAGAATCTGTATCCATCAGGTCTTTCACCGTCTGGCAGGAATGGATTACAGTGGTGTGATCCCTTCCGCCAAAATGCTCCCCAATGGTTTTTAAGGAATTCTTGGTAAATGCTTTCGCCAGGTACATCGTAATCTGTCTTGCCTGTACAATCTCTCTTTTACGGGTTTTCTGTAAGAGTTTGTCGTAAGACACATCAAAATATTCACATACCATTTTTTGAATGGCATCGATCGTAATTTCTTTACTGCTGGTTTTGACAAAATTGCGCAATACTTTTTTAGCCAGTTCTACGTCAATATCTTTTTTGTTTAAGGAGGATTGAGCCAACAGAGAAATCAATGCCCCTTCCAGTTCCCGAACATTGGTGTTAATATTATACGCCACATACTTCACCACTTCTTTTGGCATATCCAGGCCATCATTCTTCATTTTCTTTTCCAGTATCTCAATACGTGTGTCGTAATCGGGTATCTGAAGGTCTGCACTCAAACCCCAGCGAAAACGGCTCAGTAATCTTTCCTGCATGCCATCAAGATCTTTTGGTGGTTTATCGGAAGTAAGCACCAGTTGTTTGCCGCTCTGGTGCAGGTGGTTAAAAATAGCAAAGAAAGCATCCTGACTTTTTTCGGCACGGCTGAAAAACTGCACATCATCAATAATTAATACATCTATCAATTGATAAAAATGAATAAAATCATTGATCGCATTATTACGGCTATGATCCTGAAACTGGTTAATAAATTTTTCACTGCTTACATATAATACCACTTTCCCCGGATGCAGCCTTTTAACATCGTTGCCAATGGACTGCGCCAGATGGGTTTTACCCAAACCCACGCCACCATATATTACCAGAGGGTTAAATGAATTAGCGCCTGGCTTTTCTGCAACCGTTTTTCCGGCGCGACGGGCCACCCTGTTGCAATCACCCTCAATAAATGAATCGAAGATGTACATGTGATTTAGCTGCGGGTCGATCTGCATCTTTTTCAAACCCGGTATAACAAATGGATTCTTTACCGGGTTATCAATAACCAGCGGAAAATTCATCTCATTGTTATTATATGTTTTCATATTACTGGCAGGTACATCCATTGAACCGTTTCTCCCATTCGTGTTTCCGCTATCAACCATAATCCGGTATTCCAGTCTGGCTTCTTTTCCTAATTCACGCTTTAAGGTTTTAGCAAGCAGATTTACATAATGTTCTTCGAGGTATTCATAGAAAAACTGGCTGGGTACCTGTATCATTAAAACGTTGCCTTTTAATTCAACGGGGTTAATCGGTTCAAACCATGTTTTAAAATGTTGCCATTCTACAATGTCTTTGATGATCTTCAAACAATTGCTCCAGACAGATTCAGCGTTCTTAGCCATACAAAAATGAAAAATTATAATGAGTTAGGTATATCAGTCCTGCCCTTCAAGTTATCTTTTTTTCTCCATTTGTGGAAATGTTGAAAAAATAATTTGGGATTGCGAATATGTATACTTTATGTTGAAAAAAAAATTTTTTATTCCCTTGTTTTTTTGCTTATAACCACAGTATAGGCATTTGTGGGTTTTCTTTTCAAGGCCTTTCCTATAAATGCTGCCTTTTTAAGCTTTCCCTACCTTGTGGTGCGTTCAAACCTCTCCTGTCCCTAAGCCCTTTATCTTCCCTTTGTTTAAACGATGTCTCCACGTTGATAACTATTTATTGCCAGCTATTATTATTTATTCTATCATTCCCCATATAATTTGACAATACCAGTCAAATGATTTATATCAAACCCTTTTTGCAACACCTTCACAAAAGCTGAACACGCCCCATCGCTTTACAGGTTTTATTGATTAATGTGTTTCTGAAAATATTCCATGCGGCGCCATACTGTTGCATTCTGCCTGTTAAAGGAAGTTTACGAAAAGATTTTTTTGGGCTGCTGAAGCCTGTACATAATATTCCTGTATTCCAAGAGATAGTATTCCTTAAAAAGGTAGTTGAAAAAACAAGAATATGGAAGAGGAATTTCCTGAACATAGTTAGCTTTAGTTATCTCTTGAAAGATACAATATTAATTAAGGTAGCCTAGTTTTTATTTGACCGCTAAGCCATTTTTAATATTACTTTTGAACACTTTAAAAAAATTAAACATGGCGTACGAAATAGTTGGCAAACTGGTAGCGGTTTTTGATATTGTTCAACGAACAGAAACCTTTAAAACAAGGGAGTTTGTGATCGAAAAAACAGAAGATATTGGTGGTAGAGTAATTACCAATTATGTAAAGTTTCAATGTGTACAGGATAAAACAGCCATGCCCGACCGCTTTACCCTTGGGGATGATGTGAAAGTTCAGTTTAATATTAAAGGTACCAAGTGGGTTAAGGATGGCAGGGAAAATTATATCACCAACCTCGATGCCTGGAGAATGGAAACCATAAAGATGGCGCAAACAGACAATAGTGGAGATGCTGTTAATTATAATGATATGCCGCCGCCTTCGGAGATAGCAGATGACTTACCCTTTTAAAAGGTTTAGTTAGTGTTTACAACACCGTTACGAATTCACACATTATTCAATGCTTTTTAGGATAAACACCTAACAGTATGCAAAAAGAGCTTTCCTTACAACTTAAACCCTCCGAAGCTGCAGACGATAGTATCATCAGGCAGTGTATAGCTCAATCCCTTGGTACACCAGAAACGGAAATCACGGGCTTTTACAAGCTTAAGCAATCCATTGATGCACGCAGTAGGCAACAGGTATGGATCAATCTGCACTTAAACGTATTTATCGGTGAACCTTTCTCACCAAGAAAAATGAATGCTGTACACTTCCCGGATGTTCAGCATTCAAAAACGAAAGTCATCATAATAGGTGCCGGACCGGCAGGTCTTTTTGCCGCATTAAAGCTGATAGAAGCCGGCATCTGCCCGATTGTACTGGAAAGAGGAAAAGATGTACGCGCAAGACGAAGGGACCTGGCAACTCTTAATAAAGAAGGCATTGTGAACCCTGAAAGCAACTATTGTTTTGGCGAAGGCGGTGCCGGCACGTATAGTGATGGCAAATTGTATACAAGAAGCAGTAAACGTGGCGATATTAATCGCATACTGAATCTTTTTTTTCAGTTTGGTGCCGATGAAAAGATATTGTTTGAGGCACATCCGCATATTGGCACTAATAAACTACCCGCCATCATTACAGCTATGCGGCAACAGATCCTAAGTTGCGGAGGAATATTTCTCTTTGAAAAAAAAGTGACCGACCTGCTTATCAAAGATCAATCAGTAAAGGGCGTTATTACGGCAGATGGGGATACTATTACGGCAGATGCCGCTATTCTGGCTACTGGTCATTCGGCGCGGGATATTTTTGAACTTTTTCAAAGAAAGAACTTACTGATAGAAGCCAAGCCTTTTGCTTTGGGCGTTCGTATCGAACATCCCCAAAGTCTTATTGATAGTATTCAATACCACTGTGTTACCAGAGAGGGTCATCTCCCACCCGCCTCTTATGGCCTGGTAGAGCAGGTAAACAAAAGAGGCGTATTTAGTTTTTGTATGTGTCCCGGAGGTATTATTGCTCCTGCTGCAACAGATACCGGAGAAGTAGTGGTAAACGGATGGAGTCCCAGTAAAAGAAATAATGCGTATGCAAATAGTGGTATGGTAGTTCAGGTAGAAATGGCCGATGCTGCCTTGT
Source organism: Chitinophagales bacterium (assembly GCA_038222655.1). Lineage (GTDB taxonomy): Bacteria > Bacteroidota > Bacteroidia > Chitinophagales > Chitinophagaceae > Sediminibacterium. The sequence goes on from JBBRHM010000133.1 coordinate 4,700, forward strand.
ATTTTCAACAGAACCCTTCAGAGGCTCCCTTGCAAAATTTACAAACTGGTGATAACCCGCTGCTTTTAATGCAGTTTCAGCAAGCGGTTGAAAAAGCAGCCTTTACAGCTGGGGGAAGTAATCTTAGAGCACCTTCGCAGCGTATGGTTGATTTTTGCGGAAACAAAGTTTCTGCAACCTTACCCGGATGCAGTTATTTGCCAGGCATTGTGTCTACAGGACTGGAAAATGTGTTACCGGATTTTATCATGAAAAGTTTACAAAAAGCATTTAATGCCTTTGATAAAAAAATGCCTGGCTATCTGACCAATGAAGCGATAGTAGTGGCTACAGAAAGCAGAACTTCTTCACCTGTGCGCATACCGCGTGATTCATTTCATTTAACACATCCGCAGCTACAGAATCTATACCCCTGTGGTGAAGGTGGCGGGTATGCCGGTGGTATTGTAAGTGCCGCCATGGACGGAGAAAGAGTGGCGGATATGATAATACAAAAGGAGAGGTAAAAATCCTCTCCCGGTTCCAATTACAATTCAAAGGTTATTGCTAACGGATGAATCGAAAACTGCATAAGTTGTAAAGAGGCAGAAGTAGCAGACCCTTTTCCCCCCGGTTAGGGTCGCTACTTCTGTATAACAGATTGTCTTAAGCAGGCGTTCTGTGTTACTTCTCTTTAACTAGATAAAAGTACAGCCGGCTTTTTCCTTGGCATACGGGAAAAACCCCCTTTTTCTAAAATTTGAGGTGGTTTTCATTAAACCTGAACGATACCACTTTTAATTGCATAGATCGCTATACCTACACGGGAAGTAATATTTAATTTTCGGAATAGAGAGTCACGGTAACCATCTACCGTTCTTGGGCTAATGCACATTTCATCTGCGATCTGCTTATAGCTTTTTTCTGTACAGGCCCAGCGTAGAAAGATCAACTCCTGTTCTGTCAGCATAATTTTGGGAAACTCACCATACAATTCTTTGTTTTTTATTTTAGGCGTAATCAGTTCATTATAATAATATCCCTTATTGTATGTCTGGTGGAGCGCTTCCTTTAGTTCAAAGGGTTCGCAGTCTTTTAAAATATACCCGCGGGCACCGTTTTTCAGCATACGGATAATGATGTAATCATTTTTGATCATGCTCAGCGCAAGAACCTTAACCTGGGGGTAGTTTTGCTTTAACCAATGAGCCGTTTCCACCCCATCCATTACCGGCATGGTTATATCGAGCAGAACAATATCCGGAAGAGAATCGGGATGTAACTGATCAATAAAATCACGCCCGTTATTTGCCTGCAGGGTGATGTCAAAGTCTTTAAACATTTGAATCAGCACTGCAAGGCTTTTACGCAGAATTACATGATCATCTACTAAGGCAACTTTAATCATATCCGTTCGGCTTACATACAAGGTGAACGATGGTACCCTTACCTATTTCACTGATGATATCAGTTTTTGCGCCTATCATGGCTGCTCTTTGCTGAATGCTGGTTAGCCCGATGCCGGGTTTAAAGTTTTCAGTAGTGGTACTAAACCCTTTTCCATTATCCTGCAATATGATATGGACACCGTCCTGTTTTTTGAGAATATTTACCAATACCTGATCAGCTTCAGAATGTTTTACCACATTGTTAATCACTTCCTGTACCATGCGGTATAAAAATATCGTCTTATTTTTATCAATTTCCACCCTGTCGATTTCAGAATAAAATGAAGTAGCAAATAAGCCTGTCTTTTGCAACTGGTCAAGCTGGTGTTGAATTGCTACTACTAATCCTTCTTCAACCAATCGGTCTGCATAATATCCCGTACTGAGATTGCGCAATTCGGAGATGGCTTCTGTAACAAGCTCCTTGATATTATGTAATGTTTCATTACCATTCTGTTCAAATGTGATAATGTTTAAATTTACTTTTGCCAGGCTTAGTATCTGGCCCACGTTATCATGAATTTCCTGGCTGATGGTTTTAAATGTATGATCCTGCATTTCTAACTGGGCCTGCAAAAGTTCCTGTTGAAATTGCGCTTCGCGGATTTGGGTTTCGTACAGGAGTTTTCTTTTTCTTTTTACATAATTTATTACAATAAGTAATGTAATAAATCCAAAAAGAAATACAAATGCACTGCCAGCCAAAATGGCTAAAATAATATTTTGTTTTTCTGTCTGCATAGAATAAGAGCGATAGAAATACACAGATATAGTACTATACTCAGAATCTGAGGAATAATATTATATAGTTTTTCTCCAAATAAATAAAGAGAATTACTCTTAATAAACTCATATAAAGAAAATGAAATACTCACTCCAGAAAAAAACAATGAGACACCGGTCGCAATCCAAAATCCTGGCTCAGATGTTAAAGATGCATTATCAAAATCAATCACTTTAATATATAAATAAATCAAAGCAATAGTTACTAAATAAAATCCGGATACAATTAAATTATTGAAGAAGTATGTATAATTTTTTCCAAAGAAAACAAAGGAAATGATATATCCAATTTCGCATATAACAAATAAAAAGAAAATGATTTTCTTGATACTCTTACGATGATGTAAATGGTAAAAAATATAGCTATAAAAAGCTAACTCAACTATAGAAATTATATAATAAATTTTAATATTAGATACTGTATAAAAATAAGTAGCAAGTATTTCACCAAAGAAAACCAAACCAAGGAATGGTAAAAACCACTTCATAAACGTTGGCTTTAAATCTTTGTAACAGTATATAGCAATAATGAAACTCAATAGTTCAGCTATATGATTGCTATATATTTTCATCCCTTACAATTATTTGCCTATCCTAAAAGTAAAAGAATAGCCCTTTTACTACAACCGTTTTTTAACCCAATTTTTTAGCGTATTTCTACTACAGTCTCTTTAGCTATTAGCTTGGTTGGATTGTAGTAGTGCATATTTAACTACTCTCAGATATAGTATTTACATAGCTATCTATTTTCCCACAATTTTAAATGAAGTATAAATTGTAGGTTTCAACCCCAGTAATTGTAATAATTTGGTGAATGGCGCTACTAATCAGCCAAATACTGGTAAAAAAATATTAAGAACCGCTTACTGAACCCTACTTTTGATAACAACCTGAAACCTATGAGCAACATTCTTGAACTCCACAACCTGAAAAAATATTATGCTACCCAGAAAGCGGTAGATGATATCAGCTTCTCCATTAAACAGGGCAGTATTTTCGGATTACTGGGACCAAATGGCGCCGGTAAGACCACTTTACTGCGCATGATAACCGGTATATTTTTTCCTGACAGCGGCCATATACAGTTTGACGGAAAAGAATTTGACCCTACAAACGATATCGTTAAGATTGGTTATATGCCGGAAGAAAGGGGACTGTACAAAAAAATGAAAATAGGCGAGCAGGCGCTTTACCTGGCTCAGCTAAAAGGCCTCAGCAAAACGCAAGCCATGGAAAAGATCAAATTCTGGTTTAAAAGACTGGAAATGGAAACCTGGTGGAATAAAAAAGTGGAAGACCTGAGTAAAGGCATGAGTCAGAAACTGCAGTTTGTAATAACCGTACTGCATGAACCCAAACTCATTATACTGGATGAACCCTTCAGCGGCCTGGATCCTTTGAATGCCAGCCTGATAAAAGATGAAATCTATGGCCTGGCCCAACGCGGCAGCACCATCATTTTCAGCACCCACCGCATGGAACAGGTAGAAGAAATTTGCGATCATATTGTATTGATGAACCTGGGAAGAAAAATACTGGACGGTACCGTAAACGAAGTGAAACAACAGTTCAAAGAAAATAAATTCAGTATCAAACTAACAGAAGTTCCGGCAAATGTTTCCAGTAATGCTTTTGACATAGCCCATCAACAGGCAAATGCATTGACAGTAAAAATTAATGAAGGTTACCGCAGCAATGATGTATTACAATACTTCCTTCAGCAAAACCTGACTATTGAATCTTTCAATGAAATTCTTCCTTCACTTAATGAAATATTTATTAACCTGGTAGAAGGAACAAAAGCCACTACCCGGGCATTTCAACCAGTGAAATCATAACCAAACTAACGCTAACTTCTAATTATATACCCATGAATAAGATCTCTCTCATTATACAACGTGAATACCTTACGAGGGTAAAAAACAAAAGATTTATTCTTACCACTATCCTTATGCCACTGCTCATAGTGGGTTTTATTGCCGCTTCTACGCTTCTTGCCATAAAGGGAAAAGACACACATAAAATAGCCGTGGTGGATAGCAATGGTTTTTTTAGGGGGAATATTAAAAATTCAAAGGAGCTGAATTTTGATTTTCCGCAAGGAGTGGATACCACAAACTATTTAAAAAAAGGTTATACCGACATTATCATTCTTCCCAAATTTGATGGAACAGAAAAAATGAAATATACGATCCGCTCAGGCAAAAGGATCAGTATTACTACCGAAGATGCCATCAGCGAACGCATCAATGCAGCAGTTGAAGATAAAATGCTGCAGGATGCAGGCATCAATAAAATGCAACTGGATTCCATTCACAAACAATCACAATACGCCGAACTGAAAACCATTGAAGAAAGCGGAGATAAGGCCCAGGAAAGCAGTGCAGGATTATCGTATGCGATCGGTTTTGGCAGTGGTATGCTTATCTATATTACCATGTTTATTTATGGCGCCATGGTTATGCGCGGGGTGATGGAAGAAAAAACAAACCGCATTGCGGAGGTAATGGTAAGCAGTGTAAAACCTTTTCAGTTGATGATGGGTAAAATTATTGGTATCGGCGCTGTAGGACTAACACAGTTTTTTATGTGGATTATACTGGTTATGGCATTAACCACTGCGGCCCAGGCGTTTATTCCGCACGATGTATTGCAACAGGTGCAGAGCCTGCAACAATATAACGGGCAAATGCCTTCAGGGGGCATAATGAAAGC
>JBBRHM010000134.1:0-9488 GCA_038222655.1 Chitinophagales bacterium
AAAATGCACATATTGTGTGTGTAGAATATTTTACATCAATGCAACAATCAATAGAAGAATTTAATGAACTCCGTGAAGCCGTAACTCTTGAAGTCATCGAATTATTAGAGAAGAGCAAAGTTGAATTGGCAGCGTTACAGACAGAATTGGTAATTCAACGCGGAGCTAAATAAATTGGCGGCAAAAAGCACCTGCCAGAAGCCAATAGAAATAAATTTTCTGTGCCTAATCTGTTTCTCCCGTTTTCCTCGGTAAAAAAATAATTTATCAGGACAATAAATTTGCCTTTAACTCAAGCAAAAAATATTTGAAATTGTTTAGCGAGTCTATCAGCATTACCTGAGCATCGGCCTCTTTCTTATTATTTTTCAGGTAATTCTTCGCCCCATCAATGGAAAATTTCCGCTGGCGCAACAGAAAATAAATCAGTTGTAAATTCTTAACATCTTCTACCCGGAAGAGTCGGTCTCCTTTTCTGGTTTTTCTGGGTTGTAAAATATCAAACTCATTTTCCCAATAGCGCAGTAAAGAAGTATTTACTTTAAACCATCCTGCCACTTCACTGATGGAGTAATATAATTTTTGCTGAAGCGTTTCATCGTCCGGTACCTGAATAAGGTCGGCTTCGTTGTCCATTTCTTTAAAAGATTTCCGGCCACGTTTTCCGGCCAGTTTTGCAACGGTTAATTTTATTGCTTCCGCTGGTGGTGCATCAGTTATTACAACAGGCGGTTCACTTTCGAGCACGGCTTGCTCAAGGTTAACCATGGGTACCGCGAGCACGGTAGTTGTTGGCTGAGCTGTTGCTTTTTCTTTTCTCCTGGTTTGGGTGCCTATTTCTATCGGCAATCCAAAAAGGTCTAATTGCTGCAGGCTGTTTTGCATATCCTAAAAGTACAATAACTGTACCGCAGCCTGCATGGCAACCATCCAAAAGTGGAAAAGATGTTAAGTATCTTGCATAGTGTAGAGTTAGGAGTCTGTTCAATAGTCTACTCCAAACTCTCCCCGTAATCCTTAGTTTTGAATTATGCAGCCAGTTACATCCATTTGCGTTTGCGGAGCAGGTACCATGGGTAGTGGTATTGCACAGGTGGCTGCTCATGCCGGGTTTACGACCATTCTGTTTGATGTGAATTCGGGCATGCTCGAAAAAGCCCGGAAGGGGATTGAACTAAGCCTTGGCAGACTGGTTGAAAAGGAAAGAATTAATACCGTAGAAAAATCCGCCTGCCTCGGGCGTATCATATTCACAAGTAGTATAGAAGATTGCATCGCGGATGTAATCATCGAAGCCATCATCGAGCAAAAAGAAGCAAAAGCGGCTCTCTTTAACCACTTAGCCAAGCTAAATTTACCCAGCACCATTTTTGCTACCAATACTTCTTCTATTGCAGTGAGTGAGTTAGCTTCTGCTGTACAACATAGTGAAAGAGTGATTGGCATGCATTTTTTTAATCCTGCTCCGCTAATGAAACTGGTGGAAGTGGTAAAAGCAGAACAAACTACCCAAGACGTTGTCAATACAATTACTACATTAGCGAGTACCATGGGTAAAACGCCCGTTGTTTGTAAAGACGCGCCGGGTTTTATTGTTAACCGTGTGGCACGCCCGTATTATCTCGAAGTAATGAAACTGGTGGAACAAGGCCTGGTAACTATCGAAACCGTAGATACTGTAATGGAGGCAACGGGTTTTAAAATGGGACCCTTCCGCCTTATGGATCTTATTGGCATGGACATCAATTTTAGTGTAAGTAATATAGTATGGGAGGCCCTTGGTAAACCTGAACGTTTACAGCCATCCATCATTCAAAAACAAAAAGTGGACGCTGGAGAGCTGGGAAGAAAAACGGGCAAAGGGTTTTATAACTATACAAATCCATAGTAAATAGTTTGTAACAGTTGTACTTTATTCATTTTCTACGGCATAATAATTCTCCTCATGCCATGGACTATGGACCATGGATCAATCTCTAATCTTTCTCCTTAACTTTATTCCTCAATTACTGCCATGAAAAAAATGTTCACCATACTGTCCGTGCTTATCTTTTTCACGGCGTGCAAACTCAGTAATACCAATCAAACTATGCAGCCCAATACTGAACTGGCCTCGTTGCTGGATAAATATTATGAAGAACGACTGCAATTGTTTCCGCTGGAAGCCACAGTTAATGGCGATAATCGTTTTAACGATAAATGGTATGTAGACTTTACCGACAGCTACCGGCAGAAGTTAAAAGAGTTCTATACGCGTTACCATGTCTATATCACAGAATTTGACAGGGATGCGTTAAACGACAATGATAAACTGAGCTATGATATTTTTAAAAGGGAGATGGAAATCGATCTCGAGGGTCTCACCTTCCATGATAATTATATGCCGCTTAACCAGTTTCAGAGCGCACATCTAATCATAGGGCAATTTGGAAGCGGCAGCGTTGTGCAGCCTTTTAAAACGGTGAAAGATTATGATGACTGGCTGAAGCGTGTGGCCGTGTTTTACAATTATGCAGACAGTGCCATCCTTTATTTCAGAAAAGGAATGGAAACCGGATGGGTATTGCCCAAAACGATTGTGGTGAAAATGATACCGCAAATGCAATCGATGGTGGTAGGAGATGCTAAGCAAAGTTTATTTTATGGACCCATCACTAATTTACCCGCTGCATTTGGCGAAGCGGATAAAAAGCGATTAACAGATGCGTATACAAAAACAATTAATGAACAGATTACGCCTGCATTTAAAAAACTCGCCGATTTTCTGGAGAAAGAATACTTACCTAAAGCAAGAACTACAACGGGTATTGCGGGCCTGCCCGGTGGCGATAAGTATTATAATTTTCTGATACGACAGCAGACAACAACCCAGAAAACGCCTGATGAAATTTATAATACCGGCCTGGCGGAAGTGAAACGTATCCGTTCTGAAATGGAACGCATCAAAAATGAAACAGGCTTTACAGGCGACCTCAAAGGTTTTTTTGCGTATCTCCAGACTGATAAAAAGTTTACGCCGTATACATCGCCAAAACAGATACTGGATGCTTTTGATTCAATACATAAAAGGATGGAGCCCAATCTTAATAAAATGTTTGGGCATACACCTAAAACACCTTTTGAGATCAGGCAAACCGAAGCTTTTCGCGCAGCCAGTGCCAGTGCAGAATATAACCAGGGCAGCGCCGATGGAAGCAGACCCGGTATTTTTTATATACCCATTCTTGATGCCACTACTTTTAATTCTACCAGCGGAATGGAAAGTTTGTTTTTGCATGAAGCCATACCCGGCCATCATTACCAGATAAGTTTGCAACAGGAGAATGATAAATTGCCAAAGTTCAGACGTTTTGGGGGTAATAATGCCTATGCGGAAGGATGGGCTTTATATTGTGAAAGCCTGGGAAAAGAATTAGGATTGTATACAGACCCCTATCAATACATGGGCGCACTGGGCGATGAAATGCACCGCGCCATCCGGTTAGTGGTGGATGTGGCCATGCATACCAAGGGCATGACAAGAGAAGAAGCTATTCAATATATGCGCGACAATGAACAGATTAGTGAAGAAGGCGCTACGGCTGAAATAGAAAGATATATGGTAATACCAGCGCAGGCCCTGGGCTATAAGATAGGCGCGTTGAAGATTCGCGAATTACGCAGTAAATATGAACAGCAGCTGGGAACGAATTTTACAATAGCCACTTTCCATGATAATATTTTAAAAGACGGCAACATGCCGCTTGATGTAATGGAAAGAAAAATGGATGCGTGGGCAGGGCAACAGAAAAAATAAAAATAAGACAGATATAAAATAACAGCGGCCCGTAAGGTCGCTGTTATTTTTTGCACCTACTTTTGTTCTATGCGCATTGCTGTTAATACCCTGTTCCTGCAAAAAGATCGTCTGGAAGGATACGGTCATTATGTAAAGGAAATCTTTAGCCGTATCGTAATGCAACATCCCGAACACGAATTTATTTTTATATCTGACAGACCCATTGATCAAGAGTTTTTATTCGCGCCTAATATTATATCGTTGGTTGTTTCGCCGCTTGCCAGGCATGCCGCAACTTTCAAATATTGGTATGATGTAAAAGCGCCGCTAGCGCTGCGGCGATACCGGCCCGATGTATGGGTGCAGCCCTATGGTTTCTGCAGCCTTACGTCAAACATCCCGCAACTGCTGGTGGTACATGATCTTGCTTTTTTGCACCATCCCGACTTTATTGCCTGGCATCATCGATGGTATTATAAACTGTTTACCAAAAAATTTCTTTCGAAAGCAACTCGTATTGTAACCGTATCTGCTTATTCTAAAAAAGATATGCTGCAACATTATCGGGTGCCGGCCGAAAAAATTGACATTATACCCGGAGCCGCAAAGGAATACTTCAGGCCATTATCCTGGCAGGAAAAAGAAGAAGTAAAGAACAAGTATGCTGAAGGGAAAGAATATTTTTTATTTACCGGCGGTATTCATCCGCGTAAAAACCTGATCAACCTGCTCAAAGCTTTTTCATTGTTTAAAAAATGGCAGCACAGTAATATGAAGTTACTGGTAGCCGGAAGATTAGCCTGGCATTATGAAGAAGTAATTAAAAAATTAAAAAGCTATAAATACAGGAACGATGTTGTATTGCTGGGCTATTTGCCCGACGAACAACTGGCCTCCCTAACCGCTGCGGCCTATGCTATGGTATATCCTTCTTTTTTTGAAGGATTTGGATTGCCCATTATTGAAGCCATGCAGTCCGGGGTACCCGTAATAGCCAGTAATACCAGCAGTATGCCCGAAACCGGTGGCAATGCTGCTTTATATGCAGATCCCACCGACCCTGATGCTATTGCCAAAAACATGCTGAACCTTTATAAAGACGAAACATTGCGAAGCCGCCTTATTGAAAGCGGTAAAATACAGGCAGCCAGGTTTAGCTGGGAGATAGCTGCCCAACAAACCTGGCAAAATATCTGCCGTACAGCGCAAAAGGATAGCTGATATCGTGAATCATGATCGTTAGTTTCGCCTTATTTTTGCGGTTCTGAAAAAATAAACATGAAGAAATCAAATATTTCCATAGAGATTGAGTTAGATGATAATAAAGTTCCGCAACAGATTAACTGGAGCGCTACTGACAGTACTGCTGATATGATGCAACCTGCCAAATCCATGATGGTTGCTTTTTGGGATGGCGCTGATAAAAGCGCCCTGCGTATTGACCTCTGGACCAAAGACATGATGGTTGATGAAATGGCCGACTTTTATTACCAGACCATGATGGGTATGGCAGATACCTTTCTTCGGGCCACGCAACAGAATGAACTGGTAAATGACATGAAACAATTTGCAAAAGAGTTTTATAAAAAATTCAGGGATACACAATTAAAAGAAAATAAATAAAAATAGCCGTATGAGTTTAGAACAAGAAGTAATGGCGCAAATGAAAGATGCCATGAAAGCTAAAGATGAAGCATTATTGCGCGGCCTCAGAGCCATTAAAGCAGAAATCATAAAAGCCAAAACAGAACCCGGCGCACATGGTGAAATAACTGCCGATGGCGAAATGAAACTCTTACAGAAACTTGTAAAGCAACGCAAAGACTCTTTGGAAATATACGTGACACAAAACCGTCCGGATCTTGCTACAAAGGAGTCTGAAGAAATCTCCGTAATAGAAAAGTTTCTTCCGAAACAATTTAGTGAGGCAGAATTGCAAGAGGCGGTAAAGGGTATTATTGAAGCGGTTGGTGCAACCGGTCCGCAAGACATGGGTAAGGTAATGGGTGCCGCATCCAAACAATTAGCTGGTAAGGCAGATGGGAAAGCGATTGCAGCAACAGTGAAAGAGTTACTGAGTAAATAAGCATACAGCAATTTAAAAAAATTGAGTGCAACGGATTGCGTAGCACATTCGTTTTAAAGTATAAGTATTAAAAAAATGGTTAATGATCATTGATATAATCTTTATCATGTTAATGATCCTGGCGGTTATCAAAGGATTTAGAAATGGTTTTGTTGTTGCCATTTTTTCTTTTCTGGCCATCATTGTTGGGTTGGCGGCTGCTTTGAAATTTTCAACACTTGTGGCACATTGGTTACAAAATAGTACCAACATCAACGCCGCGTGGCTTCCCTTTCTTTCGTTTGCATTAATCATGACAGGCGTAATACTCCTGGTTCGCCTGGGCGCTATGTTTATCCAGTCTGCCTTAAAGTTTGTGATGTTGGGCTGGGTTAATAAATTGGCAGGTATCCTCTTGTATGAAGCATTATACCTTACAGTATTTAGTGTACTACTTTTTTATGCTGAAAAAATTCACCTGTTAAAAACGGAAACTATCAGCACTTCTCAGAGTTATCTATTTATACAACCCTGGGGCCCCAAAGCAATCGAAACGTTTGCAACACTGATACCCTGGTTTAAAGGTATGTTTGAAGAGCTTTCCCAGTTTTTTGAAAATATCCAGTCGCGTAACTAACTAACACATCAACACAGTGTTTGGTAATACTCCCGTTTTTGCACGAAAAGCATTATTTTTAATATACATTCTTCTGATTCATGAATGATATAGGTTATGTTTAAATTGTTTTTGACTGAATTTTCTTTTATTTGTAACGGGCTCGATATGCTTGTATAAGAAACTAACCAATGAATTACGAGATCAAACAACAGGACAAATTTAAATTTGTTGAAGAAGGCGAAGGTGAAATATTACTCTTATTGCATGGCCTTTTTGGCGCACTGAGCAATTTCCAGGATCTTATCGAATATTTTAGGGGCAGGTATAAAGTAGTGGTACCCATTCTGCCTCTTTTCGAACTAGATATCTTTCATACGTCTGTTGGCGGCCTCGAAAAACACGTACAGAAATTTGTGGAAGCACGGGGGTATCAGAATATACACCTGCTGGGAAATTCGTTAGGTGGCCATGTGGCGCTTGTGCATATTTTAAAACACCCTGAAAAAATAAAATCATTAATTCTTACCGGTAGTAGCGGTTTGTTTGAAAATGGGATGGGCGACAGTTACCCCAAACGTGGTGATTACGAATACATCAAAAAGAAAACACAACTTACCTTTTTTGATCCCGCTACTGCCACAAAGGAACTGGTGGATGAAGTATTTGAAATTACCAACAACCGTATCAAGGTTATTAAAATTATTGCACTGGCCAAAAGCGCTATCCGTAATAACCTTGGCGAGGAATTAAATCAGATCAAACAACCCAGTTTGCTTATCTGGGGTAATAATGACACGATCACTCCTCCATTTGTAGCAAAAGAATTTAATCGTCTCATACCAAACAGTGAATTGCATTTTGTAGATAAATGCGGTCATGCACCTATGATGGAAGTTCCAAATGAATTTAACAGGATTTTGGACGACTTTTTAAGAAAATTACAGGAGCCATTGGCAACTGTGGCTTAGTTTTTGGCGTTATATCTCAAGAAACAATCTCATGCTGGCATCACAATTAATCAATTCAAGTTTTCCTTCGGTCAACCTACAAGATAAGTTGGCGTTCGCGCTTCAGTTGATGGACGAGTATGATGTGTTACACCTGCCCGTACTAAGCGAAGAAAAATTTGCCGGTATCATCAGCAAAGATGATTTGCTGGATGGAAATGAAAAATCGGTGCTGGCAACTGTTGAATCAGCTTTACAAAAAGTATCTGTTAAAAACGAAGAACATTTTTTAACGGCTTTAAAAATAATTTCTGATAATGAACTCTCACTCCTGCCGGTAGTAAATGAACAAAATGAACTGATGGGTGTGATTCTGGCAAAGAACCTGCTGTATATGCTTTCCAGGTTTGTAGGCAATGAAGACCGTGGGGGCGTTATTGTACTGGAAACAGATAAACGCAATTTTTCATTTGGCGAGATCAGCCGTTTGGTGGAAACAAATGATGCATACATCACCCAATTAAATACCTATACTGAAGGTGATACGGGCCTGGTTGTAATAACACTGAAAGTAAATAAAATAGAGATCTCTGATATCGTTGCCACTTTTCAACGGTATGAATATAGTGTCAGGTACTTTTTTGGGGAGGAAGTGTATGCCAACGAACTCAAAGAAAACTATAACCACCTGATCTCTTACCTTAATATGTAGCGGATTTTGCCTTTTATGTAAAGGAAGGCTGCAATTATTTCAATAAAAGATAACAAAGAAAAATAGCAAAGCACAAACCTGGCCTTTCCTCTCTTGGTTCAATGCCCTACTTTTACCGACTATTATTAATCGAAAAACCAGCGATGAGGCTATTGCGTGTTATTGTATTTTTTATTGTACAGGTTAGTTTCCTAGAGTCATCTGCACAGGATATAAAGGTTAGCTCAGATTCCACTATAACCCTTGCAGAAACAATTATACAGGACAAACTGCCGTTAATCATCACTGATATCAACATTTCCGGCAATAAAAAAACCAAAACCAATATTGTTTTGCGTGAAATGCCTTTTCAGAAAGGTGCAAATATTTCACAGCGCGATCTTGCTAAACAACTCACCCTTGCCCGCCAGCAATTAATGAATACCCTGCTTTTTGTAGATGTGGCTACATATATATCGTCACGCAAGGGAAATGAAGTGGTGATTAATATTGATGTAAAAGAACGCTGGTATTTTTTCCCGCTGCCCTATTTCCGATTGGTGGACAGAAATTTTAACCAGTGGTGGGTAGAACAGCATCGAAGTCTTGAAAGGGTAAATTATGGCATCAAGTTTACGCAGAATAATACCAGTGGCCGCAATGATGAATTAAATATTTGGCTTATTAGCGGGTATACACAGCAGCTGAAGTTTCGGTACAATCTTCCTTTTTTTGATAAAAAATTAAAGAGCGGATTTACGGTTGGGTTTAATTATGCTACACAAAAAGAACTCAATTATGCCACTGCTGATAACAGGCAGCTGTTTTATAAACAGGAAACCATTGTAAAAAAATTAACCCGTTTTGATCTCACTTATTCTTACCGGCCCGATGTTAAACAGCGGCATTATTTCAGGATCTCCTATAATAATGAATCGGTGGCCGACACGGTGCTAAAAATTAATCCAAAATTTTATCCCGATCTGAAAAGCCGGATACAGTTCTTTGAGTTAGGCTATCAGTATCGATATTATGCTGTTGATTACATACCGTATCCAACCAAAGGTTTTTTATTGGAAGGCAATCTGTATAAACGGGTATTCAATAACAGCGATAATCTCTGGCAGGCAAGTACAAGAGCGGTGTATACCGTTCCGGTATCAAAAAAATCTTTTCTTCATTTTGAAGTCCTGGCTATGGCAAAACTGCCATTCAATAATTATTTTTATAACGAGCGTTTATTTGGCTATGGATATTTTCAGCTAAGGGGGCTTGAGTATAATGTAGTAGATGGAGTGTTGGGTGGATCTCTGAAAACCGCTATTCATAAAGAAGTGTTCTCCTTTATTCTCAGAAACCCTTTTCCCAGTAAAACACATGACAGAATA
>JBBRHM010000135.1:0-9397 GCA_038222655.1 Chitinophagales bacterium
ATGGCAAGATCACTTTTACGGCACCGTCGGATGATGATGTAAAAGCCGTTAACAATGAAGTTACCAGCCGTATTGCTGAAAATGGCCAGATGACTTTCAGCCTGCTCTTAAAAGGGTTCAAATTTAAATACGCTGAAATGCAGGAACATTTCAACGACCAGTATCTTGAAAGCAATAAATTTCCGAGAGCAGATTTTAAAGGGAATATTGAAAACCTCAAAGAGATTTCTTTCAATAAGAACGGAACCTATAAAGTAACCGTTAAAGGCAATCTTACCATGCATGGTGTTGCTAAAAACATTACTGTGAATGGTACCTTAGAAGTTAAAAATGGAAAACTGATTATTACAGCGCAGTTTCCAGCGGCGATGAAAGATTTTAATGTAGACGCGTCCAGTGTAACAGACAAAGTGATGATAGATATCAGTTGTCAATACCAATAACGGCTGTTCCATATAAAAACTAAACTTATGATGATCTTCTCCAAAAGGTTAACCCTCCTGCTATGCCTGTACCTACTCATTTTTCCGGCCTTTTCGCAGCAGGTGGATCTTTTTAAAATGCAGGACAGTGCTAATGCCAATAGTACAAATGGTCGTGGTGAATCCGTTATCAATACTTTTTATTCAACCCGCTTGGTAAACAGCCATACCGTTGAAATAACCGGCAAGGGCAGCATGGATTTTCGCATCAATCACCGTTTTGCGCCACTGAACCTTGGTTTTTATGATATGTTCGGTCTCGATTTTGCTTCCATGCGTCTGGGTTTTGATTTCGGTATTGCTAAAGACCTGATGGTGGGCATTGGCCGTACTACTTTTAATAAAGAATATGATGGGTTTATCAAATACCGGTTAATGCACCAGCGAACCGATGGCAGTCTTCCCCTTTCTATTGCGATAGTAGGATCGATGGCCTACAAAAATATTAAAATGGATCCCTCGCTGAAAGTAACCGGTTCGGACCGCATTTATCTCACGGCCCAATTGCTGATTGCCCGAAAACTCAATGAGCGTACATCTGTACAAATCTCTCCTACCTATACACATTACAACAGGATCCTCGGTTTTACCGGTGGCGGAACGGACCTTTTTTCACTGGGTTTTCTGGCAAGGCAGAAGATAAGCAAGCGCATTAGCATCAATGCTGAATATTTTTTACAGACCACTAAGTTTGATGGTACACATGATCCCTTGTCTGTAGGCGTGGACATTGGTACCGGAGGTCACGTATTTCAACTTCATTTTACCAATTCTACTGGCATGAATGAACATAGTTTTATACATGAAACCACCGGTTCCTGGGGCAATGGCGATATACGCTGGGGGTTTAATATCTCACGAATCTTCTTTATCGGCAGAAAGAAACGATAATCTTCCTTACTGCTTTCTTTAAAGGGCAATGCGCTTATATTTTGTTATAAGCCCATTGCCCTTTATCTTTGCAATTCTTATTTCAGGCGGATTTGTTTATTGTTCGGCCTGTTTTCCTGCTTCCGGCGGGATTAAATCGAACTAATAAACGTTTTGAAGTGCCCTCTCCACACTACTAAAGCGTTTACAGTTCGTTATTATGTACCCGGTAATGCCATATTTATATGTCGTAGCCAGAAAAAACACTGTATGGATATCAGGAAAGAACTCGAAAAAAGGATATTGGTAATAGATGGTGCAATGGGCACCATGATTCAGCGGCATACACTTACGGAAGCCGATTACCGCGGTGAACGTTTTAAAGACTGGCATTCGGATGTGAAGGGCAATAATGACCTGCTTTGTATTACCCAACCGGAAATCATTAAGGGGATACATAAACAATATCTTGCTGCCGGTGCAGATATTATTGAAACCAATACCTTCAGCAGTACGGTGATCGCTATGGCCGATTATGATATGCAGTCACTCGCTTATGAATTAAATGTTGCTGCTGCCACCTGCGCCAAAGATGCTGTTCGTGAATTTATTGCTGAAAATCCCGGCACCGGTTCCAAATTTGTGGCAGGGGCTATCGGTCCATTGAATAAAACATTGAGTTTATCGCCCGATGTAAACAATCCCGGTTTCCGTGCCGTTACCTTTGATGAAGTAGTGGCCGCTTATTATGAACAGATCAAAGGACTGGTAGATGGAGGCGTAGACCTGTTATTGATAGAAACTATTTTTGATACACTAAATGCCAAAGGCGCCATTTTCGCTGCTAAAAAATATTTTAGGGATCATAAAAAAGCGGAACTGCCGATTATGATCAGTGGTACCATTACAGACGCTTCTGGCAGAACCCTAAGCGGGCAAACACTGGAAGCCTTTTATACATCCGTAATGCATGCACAACCCTTAAGTGTTGGATTGAATTGTGCATTGGGTGCGGCAGAAATGCGAAGTCATATAGAAGAGTTATCACAAATCGCATCCTGCTACACATCAGCCTATCCCAATGCAGGCCTGCCAAACGCGATGGGTGAATATGATGAACAACCACATGAAACTGCGCATTTTATTGAAGAGTGGGCCACGCAGGGTTTTGTAAATATTGTGGGAGGATGCTGTGGTACAACGCCGGATCATATAAAACATATTGCAGATAATGTGAGAAAAGTTGCGCCGAGGACTTTGCCTATTTTGGAAAGCGTCATATAATTTTTCTGCACTACGAAGCGATCTTATAAAAGATGAGATTAAACGTAGAATACTTTAACCTTAGTGCCAATTAATGCCGTAGTGGCTTACTGGTTCAAATAAACGCTATGAATTCAGAGATCACTCTCAAACCTTATTTACGCCTTTCCGGCCTCGAACCCTTAGTGGTAAGACCCGAAACGAATTTTGTAAACGTTGGCGAACGAACCAATGTAACAGGATCAAAGAAATTCGCGCGTCTCATCAGGGATAATCAATTTGAAGAAGCTTTATCCGTGGCCCGTCAGCAGGTTGAGAGCGGCGCACAGGTGTTGGATGTAAATATGGATGATGCCATGCTCGAAGGAGTATCAGCCATGACAACCTTCATGAACCTTATCCAGAGCGAACCGGACATTGCGCGGATCCCCATTATGATCGACAGTTCCAAATTCGAGATCATTGAAGCAGGATTAAAATGCGTACAGGGCAGATGTATCGTTAACTCCATCTCTATGAAAGAAGGAGAAGAGAAATTTATTGAACAGGCTTTTACCTGTAAAGCTTATGGCGCTGCAGTAATTGTAATGGCTTTTGATGAAGTAGGACAGGCCGATACCAAACAACGCAAAGTAGAGATCTGTCACCGTGCTTATAAGATACTGACAGAACAGGTAGGCTTTGCGCCGCAGGATATAATTTTCGATCCCAACATTTTCGCCATTGCAACAGGTATTGAAGAACATAATAATTATGCAGTTGATTTTATTGAAGCCACCAAAGAGATCAAACAATTAATGCCCCTCACTAAAATAAGCGGAGGTGTTTCCAATGTATCTTTTTCTTTTAGGGGCAATGACCATGTACGTGAAGCGATACACGCGGTATTTCTCTACCACGCTATCAAAGCGGGTATGGATATGGGTATTGTTAATGCAGGCCAACTTGTGGTGTATGATGAAATAGAACCTGTGTTAAAACAGTTGTGCGAAGATGTGATTTTAAACCGCAACAATGATAACAACGAAGCCACAGAAAAGCTGATCGTTCATGCAGAAACCGTAAAGGCAAAAGGAAAAGTAGAAATTAAAAATGAAGCCTGGAGAAACGATACCGTTGAAAAACGTTTGTCGCACTCACTTGTTAACGGCATCACAGATTATATAGACATAGACACAGAGGAAGCCAGGCAAAAATATCCAACACCTTTAGAAGTGATCGAAGGCCCGCTGATGGATGGAATGGGCATCGTGGGGGATTTATTCGGCGCTGGAAAAATGTTTCTGCCTCAGGTGGTAAAAAGTGCGCGGGTAATGAAAAAAAGTGTGGCCATACTTACCCCGTATATTGAAGCCGAAAAAGAAGCGCGCAAACAGGCGCATCTTGCCGCAGGCACCACTAACAGTGAAGCAGCAGGTGCCGCAAAAATATTATTGGCTACCGTAAAAGGCGATGTACACGATATTGGTAAAAACATTGTAGGTGTTGTATTGGGCTGTAATGGATATGATATTGTTGACCTCGGCGTTATGGTACCTTCTGATAAAATATTAGATACCGCGCAGAAAGAAAATGCTGATATCATCGGTCTCAGTGGTCTCATCACCCCCTCCCTTGACGAGATGGTGCATATAGCACGCGAAATGAAACGCCGTGGCATGAAACAACCTTTACTGATAGGCGGCGCCACCACTTCACGAATACATACAGCGGTGAAGATTGCTCCTGAATACGACCTGGGTGTGGTGCATGTGCTCGATGCCTCGCGAAGTGTAACCGTTGCAGGCTCGCTCTTAAGTAAGGATCAGAAAGCAGACTTTTTAAGTGACACTAAAAAAGAATATGTAAAACTGAAGGAAGGATTTGATAATAAGAAGTCAGTTAAATCTTATCTCCCGTATAAAACTGCCTTACAGAATAAAGTAAAGGTTGATTGGGAAAATCATACCACGCAAACACCGGGTTTTACCGGAACAAAAGTTTTTGAAGATTTTGACATGGCCATTTTAAGATCGTATATTGACTGGAAGCCATTCTTTATTACCTGGGAAATGCATGGAAATTTTCCGGAAATATTAACGGATAGTGTGGTGGGCAAAGAAGCTACCAAATTATATAATGATGCCAATGTATTACTGGATAAAATCATTACAGAAAAATGGCTCACCGCAAAAGGAACCATTGGCTTCTGGGAAGCCGCCAGTGAAGAAGATGATGTAGAAGTAACAACAGAAAAGGAAATCATAAAATTATCTTTCCTGCGCCAGCAGATAAAGAAAGCGGCCGATCAACCCAATTTATCACTGGCAGATTTTATAGCGCCGAAGAAAAGCGGCAAAAAAGATTTTATAGGGGCTTTCGCAGTAACCATTCATGGTATTGAAACGCATTTGAAAAAATTTGATGAAGCCCTGGATGATTATAACAAGATAATGCTACAGGCCCTTGCCGATCGGTTTGCAGAAGCGTTTGCAGAAGCATTACACCTCCAAACAAGAAAAGATTTCTGGGGTTATGATAAAATGGAACAACTGAGCCCTGAACAGCTTATTAAAGAACAATATACAGGTATCAGACCTGCTCCGGGTTATCCTGCCTGTCCGGATCATACGGAGAAATACAAATTGTTCAATCTGCTCAATGCAACAGATGCCGTCGGTATTCAATTAACAGAAAGCCTGGCCATGTATCCGGCATCTTCCGTTTGTGGCTGGTATTTTTCAAATCCAAAAAGCCAGTATTTTGGTATAGGTAAAATTCAGCGCGATCAGCTGGAAGATTATGCGAAAAGAAAAAACATGCCATTGGATATAGCAGAAAAATGGCTGAGTCCCGTGTTAGAATAAAAAATAAGCGACATGAAACTGTGTAGGTTTTTGCCTGTGTTACTGATGATTCCCATGTGTTTACAGGCACAACAAAGAAAGATAGAACG
Organism: Chitinophagales bacterium; assembly: GCA_038222655.1. Classification (GTDB taxonomy): domain Bacteria; phylum Bacteroidota; class Bacteroidia; order Chitinophagales; family Chitinophagaceae; genus Sediminibacterium. The sequence continues at coordinate 5,551 of JBBRHM010000135.1, forward strand.
GAAAGGAGAATTTTATTTTTCCTGGGGATACAATAAAGAATGGTATACCCGTTCAGATGTAAAACTGGATCAGCCATCGCTGAACAGTAAGTACACGTTAAAAAGTGTGCAGTCACATGATCATATCGGCTGGGATGAGGGGCTATTCAGTATTCCCATCAGTATACCACAATACAATTACCGGTTCGGATATTTCTTCAACAAAAAAAAGGGACTTGCCTTTGAGATCAATTTTGATCATACCAAACACATCATACAGGATAACCAAACTATTAAAATTACAGGCAAACTAAATGGCAGGCAGGTAGATTCATCCATTAATTTCTCTGAAGGCAATGGTTTTTATTATTACCTGAATAATGGAGCAAATTTTCTTTTATTCAATATCGTAAAGCGCTGGCATTGGTATGAAAGCAGCAAAGGCGGGTTTACCCTGGATGCATTAGGAAAAGCCGGTATCGGCCCCGTGATACCCCATGTTCAGAATAGTTTTTTCGGACAGGCCAACGATCCCGGCTTTCAATTAGGAGGCTGGAACATAGGTCTGGAAGGTGCCGTACGTGCCACATTTGCCAAACATGTTTTCCTCGAATTCTCTAACAAATTGGATTATGCACAGTATGCCAATTTAAAAATTTATCAGGGCACCGCAAAGCAGGCATTTGGCACTTATGAATTAATTTTGAGTTTGGGTTATACTATCCAGGCGGGTAAAAAATTAGCAGAGTAATATTAGCGCCTCTCAAACAACCACCACAATCTTTTTCTTGGTTTTACTTTATAATTTTTGGCAACATACGCCTGTATGTATTGCATGGCTTCCTCAATATCATCTGTTAGCAATACCAGCTTTCTATCATCTTCAGATATCGTGCCTTTATTTATCATAGTATCAATCACACCCATTAATGGCTGGTAATATTCTTTGCCGAATAAAACGAGTGGAAAATCGTTAATCGATTTTGTCTGGGCCAATGTAAGCGTATCAAAAAATTCATCCATCGTTCCAAATCCTCCCGGCATAATAATAAATGCATAAGAATATTTTATCAGAAGCACCTTACGAATAAAAAAGTAATCAAACGTTATCCATTTATGCATGTATTTATTGGGATGCTGTTCAAAAGACAATTTGATATTGCACCCAACAGAAGTTCCTTCATTCTCAAAAGCGCCTCGGTTGGCAGCTTCCATAATTCCGGGGCCGCCGCCGGTCATGGTGGTAAACCCTAATTGAGCAATACGCTTCCCAAATTCTCTTGCTGCTTTATAATAAGGATGATCCTCTTCAAATCTCGCCGAACCAAATACAGTGATACAGGGCCCTACAAAATGCAGTGTCCTGAATCCTTTAATAAACTGGAGAAAAATATCCCAGGCAAAAAAGAATTCATTAATCCTTGGCTTGGGGCCTTCCAGGTAAACAGATTCTTTTGCAGGTATAATTCTTTCTGTTTTATTCATATACAATTGGTATTTTCAATATGCCTTCAAATTAACATTTAATTTGTTGTAATGCCAGAACTTATCTAACTGCTATATGATCAAAAAAAAATTAGTTGTATCCCTGCTGATCATCATCTTTTCTGTACCGGTGGCAACTGCGCAGAAATATGTTATTCTTGAAAAAATACAATGCTGGGCCAGCCAAAGCTCCACGATGAAGTATTGGAAGGATACAAACATCTGCAAATTATTTGGTTCACAACTTAATGCGCTTTTAAGTAAGTATAACCACCCGCCATTAGCAGATACCCTGCATATTACAATTGAAGATTTGAATGAAATTCAGGACAGAGGAAAAATTAAAAACAGCACATTCACCGATTCAGATAACCTGCACCTGTTTATGGGCATTTCTGAAATAACCCCCTCCGCTTATTTTTTTCATACGATAAACACGGATATTGATTCTGGGGTAATAATAGCTGCCAAAACTATTTTTCAGATAAGATTAGTATTAATGAACCCCGATAAAAGTATTGTTGTCAATGATTCACTTGACCTTATTGTACGCTTTAGTAATACACCGGGTATGGGTGTTCTTTCTCCTGTAGGATATGTTACGCCCAAAGGCTTTCTCGACATCATAAAGGCAGGGCTCAACCTATTACTAAATCCTAAAAATGAGTTTGAGCAAATTGAAGCACAGGTTGCACCCGCTTTTGCCGGCGATAATTATATCCTTCCTAAAACCATAAAACAACCAAGGATATATGTTACTACTAGTAAAGATATAAGCAGATACACTTTTAATAATACAAGTCAAATGATCCGCTTAGGCGAACCCATGTATGAGGAGATTAAAATAAAAGATAAAAAAGGGGATAAATACCCTGAGAAATTAACGAAGGCAATTAAAAATACAAATCATTATGCTATCTCTGATTTCGTATACCTGCGCCAGGATTGTCGCGATGTGTTACACGACAGAAACTACCAGATAAAATTAGTAGCCCAGGTTGACCCTGAGTCGCCATTATTTAGTCCTACAAATCCCTTCACTGATTTCTTAGCAGGTAATTTTCATTACCTGCTAAGTGAAAAAGATACCCTAGCTGTATTTTCCATAGCAAAGTCGGTAGAGGATGCCAGCAATGAAATATATCCATCTCAGGTATCGAACGGGTTCGACTCAACCTCTCTTTATTCCTTACCATCCATTATATTTCCACGTTTGAAACTGAGGTATGCGTATGTAGTTACCGGAAAGATCGGCCAACAGGTATTTAGCATTAAATGCAGCGATACCAGAAATACTGTAAAAGAACTCTTTCTAAACAATACACTTATCTGCATTGCCCAGGGAAAATTTAGTCCTGAAAAATTGGTGATTTTTGATGCATCTTTATCTCCTGAATTACTGAACCAATTATTCATGATTGGGTTTAACCGTTTTTTTGAATAACCTAATTTGTTAACCATGCGTATTATCTCCTATAATGTAAACGGTATACGGGCAGCCATCTCTAAAGGTTTACTGGACTGGTTGCAGACACATCCTGCCGATATAATTTGCCTGCAGGAAACAAAAGCTGTAAAAGAAAATATTGATTGCCAGAAACTCGAGGATATGGGTTATGAGCATCATTGGTTCTCTGCACAAAAAAAAGGATACAGCGGTGTAGCCATATTCACCAAAATAAAACCGGATAAAATTGCCTACGGAAATAATCTGGCGCAAAGCGATTTTGAAGGCAGGGTGATTCGTGCCGACTTTGGGGATATTACTTTACTCAACGCCTATTATCCCTCCGGTACCAGTGGCGACGAAAGACAGACTTATAAATACCAATGGCTCGCAGAATGGTCTGATTATTTGCAGGAGCTTCGTAAAACAAGGCCGAAGTTGATTGTAGTAGGCGATTATAATATTGCCCATAAAGAAATAGACATTCATGATCCGAAAGGAAATAAAAATTCTTCCGGCTTTCTGCCACAGGAAAGAGAATGGATGGACGGGTTTCTAGCAAATGGATGGATTGATACTTTCCGCGAATTAAACCCGGATGCCAAAGGCGCCTATTCCTGGTGGAGCCAGCGCTTTCCTACGGTAAGGGCGCAGAACAAAGGATGGCGCATTGATTATATCTGCATAACAGATACACTGAAAGCAAAGTTGAATGACGCCCGCATTTACCCGGATGTTAAACACAGTGATCATTGCCCCATCTATGCAGAAATTGCTTCCTAATTACTAATTACCCCTCATGCTTATCTACAATGTAACCACTAAAATAAACTGGCACATCCACGAAGACTGGGTAAAATGGATGAAGGAGAAACATATACCCGATGTAATGAACAGCGGATGCTTTACAGAAACACGCTTTGTAAGACTATTGGA
>JBBRHM010000136.1:0-9327 GCA_038222655.1 Chitinophagales bacterium
AGCTGTTTGAGTTAATTATATTTTAAAACCATTGCCACAGATCCACAGATTAGCACAGAAAAAATCTGTGAAAATCTGTGTATCTGTGGCGAAAAATGCTTGCATAACTTACTTTGTATTAATAACTCAAACAGCTTCTAAGAAGGACTATTATTTTTTGAAACGGTCACTCACAACCAACACCTTACTCCCTGCAGTATAGGTATAAAAACCTTCGCCAGTTTTTATACCAAGTTTACCGGCCGTTACCATATTTACCAGTAAAGGACAAGGGGCATATTTTGCATTACCAAAGCCATCATACAGTACCTGTAATATACTCAGACAAATATCCAGTCCGATAAAATCTGCCAGTTGCAGGGGCCCCATCGGATGGGCCATACCCAGTTTCATAATTGTATCAATAGCTTCTACATCTGCAATGCCCTCATACAAACTATACATAGCTTCATTGATCATCGGCATTAATATGCGGTTTGCAATAAAACCGGGATAATCATTAACCACACACGGTATTTTACCCAATTGTTTACTCAGTTCAACAATGGTATCGGTTACTTCCTGTCTGGTGTTATAGCCGGTAATGATTTCTACCAGTTTCATTACAGGCACCGGGTTCATAAAATGCATACCAATTACTGAGCCTGCCCTTTTTGTAACAGCTGCAATCTTTGTAATCGAAATAGAAGAAGTATTACTTGCCAAAATTGCCTTTGCCGGTGCCGCAGCATCTAGCTGTGCAAAAATTTTCAGCTTCAGCTCAATATTTTCGGTGGCTGCCTCTACTACAAGATCAGCATAGGCAACACCAATCGTAAGATCGGTTTGTGTAGAAAGCTTCATCATCGCTGCCTTTTTCTCCACTTCGCTCAAACTTCCTTTGGCTATTTGCCTGTCAAAATTTTTTCCGATAGTTTCTATGGCTTTTTCCAATTGTGAAGCACTCACATCTACCAGTGTTACGGCAAAACCATTCTGTGCAAATACATGGGCTATGCCATTACCCATGGTACCTGCGCCTATTACTGTAATATTTTTCAGGGCCATATTCCGGAAGATTTTTTTGTATAACTGGGAACGAATACCCGCAAATGTAAAATCTTACCCTCTTCACAAAGAATTTAATTGAGATATTGTGCAAATGGATAAGAAAAGGTAAGGATGTTATTTTTTGCTCTTAAAATCCCCGCGCTTCCAGGCTTTAATGAAATCGGCCCAGGCAGCCGGGTTTAATATGTTCATAGGAGGAACCTGACCAGTATAATAGGCTTTACTGGCCTGCTGACGTAGCTGATAATTTACGGCTTCCCTGCCATCTGAGGGCAGGCTGGCTATTAGAATTCTTCTGGTGGCCTCATCCGTGTTTTTACGGGCCGTTTCATACAGGTCATCAGCTACTTTGTTATTCACAAAATCCCTTTCAAACTGTTCCCTGCTGGGTCTGGGCTTTAATATGGTGGCCGGTAGATAGGTTGTATCACTCACCAATAACTGTATTACGCTGTATTGGTTTTCAGGAAGATTCAAGGGAATCATTATGGATCTGTCTTTATAACCAACACTGGAAAATGTGATCCGGTCACCTTTTAGCACCGCTATCGAAAACACCCCATCATAACTGGTAATGGTTCCACGCCCTTTGCCCTCTACAATCACGCTACAGGAAGGGATGCCCTGGAGACTGTCAGCAGTCATTACCACACCGTATAATTGTACAATAGAATCACGGTAAGGATTTACCTGTGCCTGGCTTTTCTGCAAAGTGAAGATCGTAACCAACAGTAAAACGTATCGTAGCAGTTTCATCATTCTGTTCAAAAATACAAAGCCTTTCTACATAAAAAATAAATATAGAACCTTTCTATTTGCAACAAAGTAAGGAAGCCAGGGGTTAACTTTGCGGCCTGAATTCTTTTTTAACAAAAACTTTCGTGATGACAGAAGCAGATATCCTGAAGGCGTTAAGCAATGTGCAGGAGCCCGACCTGGGTAAGGACCTGGTAACCCTGAACATGGTTAAAAATATAGCCATATCAGGAAATGACGTAAGTTTTACCATTGTACTTACTACACCGGCCTGCCCTATGAAAGATATGATGCGCATGGCCAGTGAAAATGCAGTGAAATTGCTTGTAAATAAAGAAGCGGTTGTAAAGGTGAATTTTACTACCAACACCTCCACTACCCGTAAAGACAACCAGCAGGTATTGGCCGGTGTAAAAAATATAATAGCCGTGGTAAGTGGTAAAGGCGGCGTGGGAAAAAGTACCGTTGCCGCAAACTTCGCATTAGCGCTGGCCGAAGGGGGTGCATCAGTAGGTTTAATGGATGCAGATATTTACGGACCTAGTGTACCTATGATGTTTGGTGTAAGGGGCGAGCGCCCGATGATGAAAGAAATCAATGGCAAGGGCATGATTGTACCCCTGGAAAAATACGGTATCCGCTTAATGAGTATCGGTTTGCTGGTGGACGAAAAAAGTGCGGTTGTATGGCGCGGCCCCATGGCCAGCAGCGCCATCCGCCAGTTTGTAACGGATGTGGACTGGGGGGAACTAGATTACCTGATTATTGATATGCCACCAGGCACCGGCGATATCCACCTTACCCTTATGCAAACTGTACCGGTTACGGGTGTGGTAATTGTTACCACACCGCAAAATGTGGCGCTGGCCGATGCAAAAAAAGGCATCGCCATGTTTGGCCAGGCGCAGATTAATGTTCCTATCATAGGACTGGTAGAAAATATGTCATGGTTTACACCTGCCGAATTACCGGATAATAAATATTACCTCTTTGGCAAAGAGGGAGGGAAAAAATTGGCAGATGAATATGACCTTGCTTTTCTCGGCCAGATACCCCTCGTACAAAGTATACGCGAAGGTGGCGATAATGGCTTACCGGCGATGGTAGGTGATGACACATTGAGCAAACAGGCATTCAGGGATTTTACTTCTGTGACCGTTAGAAATATTGCTATACGAAATGCGACTGGCTCTATAACTAAGCCTGTTGAGGTAACCGTATAGCCGGCTTTATGGCATCTATTGGGCTTTGGTTGCGACGCTCCATTCATCATTTTGTAACATGGATGGTGCTTTTTCTTTTATTACCTTCAGCCCATGTATAATTTACCTTACTATAAAGAAAAGGACGGCGCCATTGTACTGGAATTTATGAAGCAACATTCTTTTGCCATGTTAATAGGCGTGGATGCAGAGCAGAAACCCGTTGCTACACAGATTCCCTTTTTATTTTCAGAACGCGGCGGGCAATTATACCTGCGTGGTCATATTATGAAGAACAATGACCATCACCTCGCGTTTATGCAGAATAACCAGGTGTTGGCTGTATTTACGGGTCCACATACCTATGTAAGTGCCAGCTGGTATGAAAATAAAAAGCAGGCTTCTACATGGAATTATATGTCTGTTCACGCCAAAGGCGAACTTTCTTTTTTAGATGATAATGAATTACTGACAATGCTGGATGAACTGACGGCTCATTTTGAAAATAATCCTTCCTCACCTTCTTTGTATAACGAATTGCCCAAAGAGTATATAAATCGATTAACAAAAGCCATCGTTGCATTCGAAATCAAAGTAAGTTCTATCGATCATGTATTTAAACTCAGCCAGAACCGCGATCAAAAAAGCTTTGAGCAGATAGTAGAAAAATTGCAACACAGTGATGCGGATGCAAAAGCCATTGCCGCCGAAATGAGCAAAAGAAAGGATCAATTATTTCCCGCATGAAAAAAATAAGCATACTTATTATTTGTGCATTCACCGCCTGCACCGTCACAAAAAAACTCAATCCCCTGGAAGTAATTTTTTTTGATAAAGAGGGCCATCGTGGCTGTCGCGGTTTAATGCCCGAGAATACCATACAGGCTATGCTAAAGGCAATTGAGCTGGGCGTAAATACGTTGGAAACAGATGCCATCATTACTAAAGACAAGAAAGTAATACTGAGTCATGAACCTTTTTTCAATCACGAGATCACAACTAAACCCGATGGTTCACCCGTAACGGAAAGCGAAGAGAAAAGCTTGAACATTTACCAGATGGATTACGCCCAGGTAAAGAGTTTTGATGTGGGTCTGCGCCCACACCCACGTTTTCCGCTACAGCAGAAAATAGCGGTTGCCAAACCTTTGTTGAGCGATATGATTGATGCAGTGGAAATATATTCCACAATACATCACAAAAATTTGCCTCAATATAATATCGAGACAAAGACCCAGGCAGCCACGGATGATCTTTATCATCCCAAACCTGCTGAGTTTGTAGAATTGTTAGTGGCTATAATTAAAGAAAAGAAAATTGAAGACCGGGTAATCATCCAGTCTTTTGACCCAAGAACCTTACAGTACCTGCATTTACACTACCCTGGCTTTAAAACCGCTTTACTGATTGAAGATTTTGATAAAAAAATTTTAGCCCTCCAGTTAAAGGACCTGGGCTTTATTCCCTCCATCTATAGCCCGCATTTTTCACTGGTAACACCCTTACTGGTAAAACAATGTAAAGATGCCGGCATTAGCCTGATACCCTGGACGGTGAATGATATCGAAAAAATAAAAGAATTAAAAAAGATGGGCGTAAATGGTGTTATCTCAGATTTTCCTGACCTGTTTGCGCAATTATAACTTACCTTTTTTCTGACTGTACAGCGTAAGGCCGCCTATTTTTCAAAAAAACCGGAATTAAAAAAACCGGACTTCACCGGCTACCGTAAGTATATCTGTAAAATAATTACATCAACCTTTTTCAAAAAAAATTTATGAAAAAAATCGCTTTAATCATGATGTCAGCATTTGTTCTGAATGCAACAATGGCTCAAGACAACATGGACAAAATGGATCACATGGACAAAAAGTCCAAAACGGTAATGGTAGGTGGCGCACCTATGTATGCTACTAAAAACATTATTGCCAATGCAGTAAATTCAAAAGATCATACTACACTGGTAGCTGCTGTAAAAGCCGCTGGTTTGGTGGAAGTTCTTCAGGGAGCTGGTCCGTTTACTGTGTTTGCGCCAACTAATGCCGCATTTGCCAAATTACCAAAAGGTACTGTAGAGTCTCTTGTAAAGCCAGAGAACAAAGCTACTTTAACAAAAATCCTTACTTACCATGTAGTGGCCGGTAAATTTGATGCTAAAGCTATTGCACAACTTATTAAACAGGGTGGTGGCAGTGCAAGTATTAAAACAGTGTCAGGCGGAACTTTAAAAGCCAGCATGAAAGGAAATAAATTAGTTCTTACAGATGAGAAAGGTGGCATGTCTACCGTTACTATCAAAAATGTATACCAGAGCAATGGTGTGATACATGTTATTGATACCGTTGTATTGCCTTCATAAGTAATACAAAAAAATAATAAATGCCGGCGTTGCAAAACGCCGGCATTTTTATTTTGTAGAATTTCTGCTTGCGGTTAGTGTTATTTTTTCGCAACTTTGTACTGTTCAAGTCGCTTAAGCGACTCGAACCCTGATCATGCAACCCATTATTATAACATTAGACGGCTATTCATCCTGCGGAAAAAGCACATTGGCCAGACAACTGGCCAATGAATTGAATTATGTTTTTATTGATAGCGGCGCAATGTACCGCGCTATTACTTTATATTTTTTACGGCACCATGTTGACTGGAACCGTGTAAAAGAAGTGAACAAAGCGCTAAGTGAGATTACCCTGGAATTTCAATATAATGAGCAGACAGGCCAGAGCGATATGTTTTTAAATGATGAAAATGTAGAAGCTTTGATAAGAGACATGCTGGTAAGTGAGCACGTGAGTGAAGTATCTGCCATTAAAGAAGTACGCGAATTTGGTGTGGCCCAACAGCAGAAAATGGGCGAGAAGAAAGCAATGGTGATGGATGGCCGCGATATAGGTACCACTGTTTTCCCCCAGGCAGAACTAAAAATATTTGTGACGGCAGACCCTGCCGTTCGTGTGGAACGCCGTTTTAAAGAACTGTTTGCGAAAAATCAGAATATTACTATTGAAGAAGTGCAGAATAATCTCGAAATGCGCGACTATATAGATAGTAACCGGGAGTTCAGTCCGCTGCGTAAAGCAGAAGATGCGGTAGTCTTGGATAATTCAAACCTCACGAGAGAAGAACAACTGGCTATTGCATTAGAATGGTCGAAGGAAAAAATGCTGCACGCCCAATAATTTTATTTACAGATCATTGGTTGTTTCAAAAAAAATTTTATAGCGGTGCAGTCCCACAAAATCGCTCGTTAATCGAAAACGAACCTTGTTAAAAAGGACAGTTACCTCTTTTGTATTGCTAAATTCCGCCTGTTGTACACCGGTTGTACTGCTGAATTTTTTTTGTGTACTTACAGAAATAAATCTTTCTATACATCTTGAAAAAGCAATCTCAGCTTCATCCTGGCTATCAAATTCAAACCATAATTGAATATCACTTACCGTTTGTGCAAGATGAGGGTCATCATATCTTTTACAATAGATATCTAATTTTCCTCTGGTAAACTTTTCAGTAAAATACGGATGCCTGGTAAAAAGAAAAGAATGGATCTCTTCATGAGCAGGCACCATAGTTGAAGCAGGACCGGCACTCAATACACCCTTCGTTTTTTTCTTTTCATACAAACCAGGTAGGTATAACTTCAAAAAATCTGCTATGGAAGTATCGGGTTTTTCTGTTAAAACATTAAAAAGTAATTGATGGGCATAGATATCTATGCTCATGGGCTGTGCCTCTAACCGACCTTGCATGAAAATAAAAAAGCACAATGCCCATACATATTTTTGTAACATGGTAAGCGTTTAAATATAGTTACAGCAGATTTCCCCACCAGGATAGAAATGCAGTTTGTGAATCAAATGGCCTTTTCCCGAATTAACGGCTCTGCATAAAAACATACACTGCTGCAATCAGTATAAAAATCACTATTACAATTACCATGATACGGTGTATTGTTGGGGGGTAGCCAATGGTCCATCGACCATCGACTACTTATCACATAGTTCGGGCAAATTTCTGTGCCTTCAATGCCAATTCAGTAGCTAAAAAACAATGGTCCTGTGGCATCGCTGTCTCAGTGCGGTTAACAATATCATCTACCAACTGTCCGCCAAAAGGCAGGGGTTCTTTGCTGCAATCTATGTAGGTGGTTTCTTTTTGGTTTACCAGGTATAAGTGATTACCTCCTGTATGTGTAGAAGCAATATCAATATTCTTACGTACCTCGATATATCCTTCTGAGCCCAGTACAGTTAAACGTCCATCTCCCCATGTTGCCAGGCCATCGGGCGTAAACCAGTCAACCCGTATATATCCCGCGCCACCATTGCCTTTCAGCATTATATCTCCAAAGTCTTCAAACTTCGGATATTGCGGGTGGCTGGTGTTGCCCGTTTGTGAAGCGATGATCTCGGCTTTGGTAGAACCGGTAAAGAAAAGAAACTGGTCAAACTGGTGCGAGCCGATATCGGTAATGATACCACCATATCTTTTTTTATCCCAGAACCAATCAGGTCTTGATGCAGGTGATATACGGTGTGGGGCCATGATGACCGTCTGGATTACTTTACCGATGGCGCCTGCTTTTACCAATTCACCGGCTTTAACGGTGGCACGGTTCTCAAAACGCTCACTGAACATGATGGAATAAATGCGTTTGGTTTGTTTCTGAACCTTTCTTACTTCTTCCAATTGTTCTAAGGTGATAATGCCGGGTTTATCTACCAGGTAATCTTTACCGCTGCGCATTACCCGAACACCTAATGGTGCACGCTCATCCGGAATACCGGAACTAAGAATCAGTTGTACGGATGTATCTTCCAGTATTTCTTTTTCACTTCCCGCAAGTTTTACCTGAGGATATTTTTTCATAAATGCCGCCACCAGGTCGGGTTCTTTGGCATAGAACGAAACCATCTGACCACCCCCGCGCGTAACCGCATCAGCCATACCGTAAATATGGCCATGATTAATATTGATAACCGAAAACCGGATCCTGGGTTCTGCGGGTGGCATAAGCCTATCTTCTGTTTCCGGAAATGTATCCATGGCTGCATTGGCGAAGGCAGGCAGTAAAAGCATTCCGCCGGCAGTTTTAGCTGTATTCCTGAGAAACCTGCGGCGGTTTAATTGTGCATCTTTCATATGGCTTTATTAAGGAAGGTTAAATGATCCTTTAAATTTAATTGTTATTAATTGCCTCAGCGCCTATTTCTGCTAAATATTTTTTTGGAAAGTTTAGCTAACCTCTCAAAGAATACCAGAAAACAATCGTTAGCCGTAAGAATAAGTTGATAAAAGTATGGAGTAGCCTAAAGCTTTGTATCTTTTGTCACTCAATTTTAATCCTAACCCGACTACCATGAAAAAAATAGGTTCCTGTATAATTGTCGCATTTTTCTTTTTTGCCTGTACCCAAAAACCTACTGCTGCTGATCTGGAAAATCGCCTGAAAAAAACGATGTCTGCCTTTCTTTACCAATCGATACAGAATGATTCTTCCAAAGTAAAGTTTGTGGTAAAAGATGTTCTTTATTTTGCTGATAAAGATTTTTATGAATGCGAGTTTCATGTGCAGATGCTACAACAGGGACACGATACCACCGATCTTATGCGGGCAAGGATAGCCAAAGACTTTTCAAAAGTATTGCGTAAACTCTGATCCTTCCATGAAAAGTGCAGTTAAGAAAGTTTTGTACGGTATACTGGATCTGTTGTTGGTACCCTTCAGTTTTATTTTTTTACCGTTTCTGAAACTGATTCGTCGTTTAGGCGTTGAATATTTTCCTTTACACAGGAAGGCATTTCAATCTATCGGTGTTTTTCCATTGCACCATCATTATTATGAGCCTCAATTGCGCTACAGTAAACAGTTTGACGCAAAAATAAAAAGGTCGTTGCCACTTGATTTTAATATTCCTTCTCAGTTGAAGTCATTACAATTGTTCTTACATAAGGAAGAAATAAAAAACTTTCCCAAAAAATATATTTCAGGCAATACTGTTTTTTATCTTGATAATGGATCATTCGGTCCCGGCGATGCAGAACTGTATTACCTGTTGATACGCAATACCCAACCAAAAAAAATTATTGAAATAGGATCCGGCTTTAGCACCCTACTGGCAGTACAAGCCATTGCCAAAAATAAAGAAGAGGGTTTTACTACTGCGCTAACCTGTATTGAGCCCTATGAAAAGCCCTGGTTAGAACAGTTACCGGGTGTAACAGTAATCAGGGAGCGTGTTGAAAAAATGGACCCTTCGCTATTTCTTTCGCTACAGGAAAACGATATCCTCTTTATCGATTCATCGCATATCAT
>JBBRHM010000137.1:0-9303 GCA_038222655.1 Chitinophagales bacterium
AAACTCACGGTGTGCAATTTCATGATCGCGGATATCCGTAAGAAAAGAGGCTTCAGCAGCACTCATACTTGAATAAGGAGAAGCCATTACCTTAATATAAAAAGCAGCTTCTAATTGCTCTAAAGCATAAGCATAGTTTAAAATACCTGTATCACCACCACCAAGGTCTACACCGCCATTGCTGCTGCTGGATTTTTTACAGGAACTGATCGCTAATACTGATAAAACGGAGAAACCTCCTGCGGTTGCAAGAAATCTTCTGCGTGATGGCTGATGAGAAGGGGCATTAAGCTCCTGTACAGAATCATCAACCTGATTCGGGTTAATTGTCATAATGATTGTTTGAAAAAATGAAAAAAAGGGGGTTACTTGACTGCTAAATCGATATGTCTGTGTAGAGAGAAAAATAATTTTATAGTTAAAAAATCCAGGGTTGTCGTGTATAAGGTTTTAATAATTATTAAAAACTTATGCCCGAACAATAATGGGATTAGTGTTGATTTTTTTACTCAGGCAGCCAATTTTGTTTGTTTGTTTCGGAGGGATTATGGTAGATATGTAAACAGATTTCATCATAATCAAAAACCAGCCATTTTAGAAAAAATGAGCTAAGCGGTTATTTGCTTAGCACCTTTTTTTAATATGGTGATTAATAAAAACAAAATTAAGTAGTATTAAAATTGTAAGCCTTACACAATTTTGATAAGTCGTTACACATTTCTCATGTACCTGTAGTGGAGTGTCATTAAAAACAAAGGCTGGAAAGGCTTGCTGGTATTAGGTATTATGAATTCATTAGGCTGATCAGGAGGGTGTTAATAATATCACATCTCAATTCAATAAAAAAGCGTGGAATGTTTTGCTCATTCCACGCCAATATTCCACCCAACACGATTACTTATAGCTTAATGTTTACACCGAGCATATAATTTGTTCCCGCCATGGGGTAATATCCATTTTCGGTAGTTAGGGCATTGTTATAAATATAACTATAGGTATAACCATTGGGTTCATATTTCCTGTTAAGCAGGTTATTTACCTGTCCGGTAATACGCCATTCTGAGAAAAGTAATTTTTTAATGGTCAATCCTATCCTGATGTCCTGCACAAAAAAAGCTTTCAGTTTTCTTTTCTCATCCTGGCTGTTATCCATATACTGTTTGCTTACATACTTATTTACTACACTTACCTCCAGGTTATGAATGGGTAGAAAATTAACTGTGGCACCGGCAACAACAGAAGGAGAGAAAGAAATATCCGTATTATTATGGGCCACTGCATTCTGATCGCCGGTATCATAATTGTCAATATACTCTACAAAAGATTTTATTTTATTCCGGCTAAGACTAAAGTTGCCAGCTACATTCATCCAGCTATTGATAACAGCACTTGCCTGCAGTTCAATTCCCATGCGGTAACTGCGTGGAATATTTTTTCTTGTATACGATCCTACATCATTGATCTGTCCTGTTAACACAAGCTGGTTTACATAATACATATAGTAAAAGGTAGCGCCCAGTTGACAGGTAGCCGATCTTTTTTCAATGCCTAATTCAAAATCATGCAGGGTTTCCTGTTTGGGCTGTGTAATGGGACTGGCCTGAAAATCATCACGGTTAGGTTCCTTGTTTCCAAGTGCATAACTCAGATATGCCTGCAGACCATTGTTGCTGTAGGTAATGCCCGCTTTGGGATTAATAAAATCAAAATTCCTGTTTACAAACAGTGAAGGGCTGCCTTCAAATCCTTTCATATCATGGTTTACATGCCGATACTGAAGGTCTGCAAATCCAGTTACATGCAGTGCCAGCTGATGCTGCCATTTTGCATACAGGTTCACATCCGTTTTTATTGCCGGGTAGTCGTAATACCGGTAATCTTTTGAAACGGTACCTGTTTGCAGCCAGGGAATAGTGCCATAATGTTTACCGTCATATTTTGTCCAGCCACCTCCAAAAGTCAGTTCGTCTTTGTTGTCTTTATATTGAAGAGAGGCAATCTGTCCATAAAAATAATTGTCCAGCCATCTTTGTCTTACTAAATCTGTCTTTTTAACTGTTGTGCCACCTGTTGTTACATTGGGCAAACCATATTTTGCAAAAGACTGTTCTGCTTTATATTCTTCATAATATCCCTTGCCTCTTGTTAGGAATGCTGCCGTGTTAAAAGACCACTTGGTATTGAAAGAATGATTGAAAAATAGTTGATAATGAGTCTGCGTATAATTATCCGTCTGGTTATCATAAGGGGTGCCTGTTTTTTCGGTACCAGCGGGATTTGTTCTGCGGTTGGTAGCCAACATATCTTCCGGTACACCATACCATGCCTGATAGGTTTTTTCTTTACCGGAAAAAATATTGAATCTTAGTGAAGATTTTTTATTGATATAGGCAGTGCTTAGATAAAAAGAGCGAAGGTCTGTTTTGGCGCGTTCAATATAACCATCGCTGTTTATCCGACTCAATCTTGCATCCACGGTAAAATGGCCATCAATCAAACCTGTACCGGCCTTCAATGTATTTTTCCAGGTATTAAAAGAACCATAACTGTTATTACTTTCTCCGTAGGCTTTTTCAATATACTCATTAGTGGCAAGATTTATGGTGGCACCAAAAGCACCCGCACCATTGGAAGAGGTACCTACCCCACGTTGTACCTGTATACTGCTTAGGGAAGAAGCGAAATCGGGAAGATCTACAAAATAGGTTCCTAAACTTTCCGCGTCATTATAGGGAATGCCATTGAGGGTAACATTAATACGTGTTGCATCCGATCCCCTGATACGGAAAGCGGTATAACCCACACCGTTGCCTGCATCAGAATTAACCACCACAGATGGGGTTTGATTTAGCAGGAAGGGAATATCCTGACCGAGATTATTTTTCCTGATCTCTTCTTTCGAAATATTTGTTTTGGCAAATGGCGCCCTCTCGGCAGCACGAACCGACTTAACCTCCAGTGGCTCTAAAAAAAGGGGTGCAGCCATTAAGCGGATGCTCATATTTACATCACCTGTTACGCTAACTGCCTGCCTGTATTCTTTGTAACCCAGGCTGCTAACAATAAGTTCATACTTTCCTTGGCTAATACGGCCAAAACTAAAATGGCCATTTTCGTCAGTAAGGGTTTGACGGCTACCCAAACTAACGGTGGCCCCTGCGGCAGGGGCATTGGATTGAGTTTCTGAAACGGAGCCTTGCACGAGGCTTTTAACGGGTTGTGTAAAGGCAATGATGGTTAAAAATGCCAGCATCGTTGTTCCCAATAACTTTTTCATGTTTACGGTTTAAAAGTTTATAAATGGGAACAGGGAATAGCTAATGGAGAGCGACTAACAGAACCGTACACCTTCCCTTCGCAGGAATTACCCTGTTCAGGTTCAACGGGTATTATCTCAGCCGTATACAATATGTGTTTAAACGTAACTGTATCAGCACCCCGAGGAATGATCTGGCGCAAAAATAGGTATTCAGAAATTGATTCCCAACTGTAACTTTATTGCAGGCAATAACGTTTCAATGAAAAATACATCCATGAAGAAAATTGTTATGGCGCTGGTACTGGTTCTGCCGGTTGCATACGGCTTCGCCCAGAATGAAAAAAATATTGTGATAGATGCCAATGCCGAAGTTCGTAAGGTGAGTAGCTTTTCTGCTATTGAAGTATCTGGGGCTATTGATCTATATTTATCTCAGGGCAATGAAGATGCTGTGGCGGTTAGTGCTTCTTCCGATGAAATAAAACAAAGGATTAAAACCGAAGTAAAAGGCGGCACACTTCAGATATATTTTGATGGCAGAGGGTTAAACTGGAAAATATGGGGCAACCATAAAATGAAAGCCTATGTTACTTTCAAAACCTTAACCCGACTCGAGGCTTCTGGTGCTTGTAATATAAGGGCCACTGAAACTATTAAACAGGAGGGGTTAAAAATCGAATTATCCGGGGCCAGTGATTTTACCGGTGAGGTATCGGTAAAAAAATTACGTATCGATGCAAGTGGTGCATCCAATGTTAAAATCTCCGGTGTTGCCGATGAAGCAACTTTCATAACCAGTGGTGCCTGCAACCTGAAAGCGTATGAACTGAAATCTATTAGCTGTAAAATAGATGCCTCCGGGGCATCCAATATTCGTATTACGGTAGAAAAAGAACTGAATGCACAGGCCAGTGGCGGAAGTACGGTTTTTTTTAAAGGAAATGGATTGATCAGGGATATCAGTACCAGCGGCGGCGCATCTGTAAAAAGACGGTCAGACGATTAACAAATTAGATTTGGATACTACACCTCCTCCCCCTACTTTTGCTGCCCATTACATCGCGAGGTAGAGCAGCGGTAGCTCGTCGGGCTCATAACCCGAAGGTCGGAGGTTCGATCCCTTCCCTCGCAACTTAGTCAAGGCCTCGATTGAGGCCTTTAGTTTATAAAAGGCCAGATATAGGTCTTTATTATTCGGCTAGAGGCTACTCTGGATACTGAATGTTAGAAACGGAATAAGATGCATATTATCTTTACTGGTCAGATCGTCCCTATTTTACGGGCATCATTCCGCTTCCCATTCAATGATCTATAATTAAGGGTATAAAAAAATTTCGGTTCCCCCATAAACAGGGTAACCCAACTCATTAATATGAAAACAGGATTCGTAAACATATTTGGAAGGCCCAATGCAGGCAAAAGCACTTTGCTAAATGCATTGATTGGTGAAAAAATGGCTATTGTTTCATCCAAAGTGCAAACTACGCGTCACCGCATCAAGGCTTTTCTAAATAAACCCGGTGAATACCAGATTATTTTTTCTGACACACCTGGAATCATCGATCCTAAATATAAACTTCATGAGCGTATGATGGCTTCTGTTAAAAGCGCGCTGGAAGATGCCGATGTAGCTTTACTGATAGTGGATGCCAACGAAAACCTGGAAGAGGTAGATGCCATTTTCCAGTCGCTGCGGTTAAAAGTTCCCTGCCTGGTAGTACTGAATAAAATAGATGAAGCGGCCAATGGTAAAATAGCATTGGCTGAAACTTTTTTTGGAACAAAAACCTATTGCAGGCAGTTGATAAAAATATCTGCTTTGCAAAAAGTGCATATTAATAAATTGCTCGATGCCATTTTGGCTCTCTTACCAGAAGCAGCTCCTTTTTATAACGAAGATGATCTGAGCGATTTACCTACCAAATTTTTTGTAGGGGAAATGATCCGGGAAAAAATTTACCAGCTCTTTGGAGATGAAATACCTTATCATACTGCCGTAATGGTTAATGAGTATAAGGAAAAGGAATCACTGGTAAAAATACAGGCAGATATCATTGTAAACAGAGAAACCCAGAAAGCCATCATTATCGGTGATAAAGGAAAGATGATTAAGCAGGTGGGGATGGATGCCCGGAAAGACATTGAAGAATTTATTCAGCAAAAAATATTTCTTGAGCTATTTGTAAAAGTAAGACCCAAATGGCGCGACAATGATTTACAATTAAAAGAATACGGGTATAAATAGCGGTTATTAAGTATTTATATCTGTTTTAAGATATTTTAGTTTTACTATAAATTCCTTTAATAGGAAAAAGCATATGAGTTATACAGTAGCCATTGTAGGCAGACCGAATGTAGGAAAGAGCACCCTTTTTAACCGTTTCCTGGAACAGCGCAAAGCGATTGTTGATGATATCAGCGGGGTAACCCGCGACCGCCAATATGGTCTTGCTGATTGGAACGGCAAGGTTTTTAACCTGGTAGATACCGGTGGCTTTGTGCCATCAAGCGATGATATATTTGAGACAGAGATCCGTAAGCAGGTTCGTATTGCCATAGATGAAGCAGATGCTATTATTTTTATGGTAGATGTGGCAACGGGCATTACCAGCCTCGATGAATCCATGGCCGACCTTCTGCGACGTGGCAAAAAGCCTGTATATGTGGTGGTAAACAAAGTAGACAATGGTACACGCGAACTCGAGGCTACAGAATTCTATTCATTGGGCTTTAAGAATAATTTCTTTGTGAGTAGTATTTCAGGCAGTGGCACCGGCGAACTGCTGGATGCCGTTACCGAAGAAATCACACCAGAAGATGTGGAAGAGGCAATGAAAGAAAGTACCCTTCCCAAATTTGCAATTGTTGGCCAGCCTAATGTGGGTAAATCCTCATTATTAAATGCATTAATCGGGCAGGAACGTACCATTGTGAGCGATGTTTCCGGCACAACCCGTGATAGTATTCATACCCATTATAACCTCTTTCAGAAAGAATTTATTCTGATCGATACAGCCGGTATCCGTAAAAAAAATAAGGAAAAAGAAGATCTCGAATTCTATTCTATTATTCGTGCCATAAGGGCTATCGATGAGGCGGATGTGTGTTTGCTGGTGATCGACGCTTTCAAAGGGGTAACCGCACAGGATATCAGCATTTTTAGTCTCGCAGCACGCAAAGGAAAAGGAATAGTTGTACTGGTAAATAAATGGGACCTCATAGAAAAAGAGACCAATACAGCCCGTGATTACGAAAAAATGCTAAAACAAAAGCTGGCCCCTTTTACGGATGTGCCGGTACTTTTTATATCAGTAAAAGAAAAAACGCGGATATTTAAAGCCATTGAGATAGGCCTGGAAGTGTATGATAATAAGAAACGTAAGATACCTACTTCCCAGTTAAATGATATTATGCTTAAGGCGGTGGAAGCCTATCATGCACCGGTAGTGAGAGGGAATGCAATAAAAATTAAATATGTAACGCAACTGCCTACCCATGTGCCGTCCTTTGCTTTTTTTACCAATTATCCGGATGATATTAAGTCACCTTACCGCAATTACCTTGAAAACCATCTAAGAACCAAGTTTAAGTTTACAGGGGTGCCTATCCGCATCTTTTTCAGGAAGAAATAAAATATGTTCACAAAAACTTGTAAAATTCGTTTTCGCGGCTATCTTTGCGCGAACGTAAACTCAAAACCCACTAACAATGAAAAAAGTATTCGCAATCTTGGCAGTAGCAGGTTTTTTAACTGCTTGTAACAGTTCAACTGAAACTAAAGTAAGCATTGCTGACAGCACGAGAATGGCTGATTCTGCAAAAGCTGCTATGACTTCTGCTGCTATGGACACTGCAAAAGCTGCCATGGACACTGCAAAAGCTGCTATGGACACTGCTAAGAAAAAAATGTAATTAAGTACCCGTTACTTTATATTACTTCTTGCAAGAAGCTTCCTCCCGGTTTTACCGGGAGGATTTTTTTTGTGACAGTTTTACATAATTCCTTCATTTAAAGGTAATGGCACCAATATTGACTAATTTCATGCACTTATTTTTGTAAGGAGTGTTACAGGTTCTGTGACATTTTGACTTAAGACTATCATGGTGAAAGAAAAATTGATTTTCCGCTCGGATGAGGATACTGATTTTATGCCCATCATTCCTATTAATGAGAATGAGAGCGAACTTGACAAAAATTTAGTTGTTCCCGATACATTACCTGTTCTTCCTTTACGAAACACAGTGTTGTTTCCGGGTGTTGTACTGCCTATTACGGTGGGTCGTGATAAAAGTATTAAGGCGGTGAACGATGCTTATAAATTAGATAAACTGATTGGCGTACTTGCCCAAAGAGATGCCAATATTGAAGAGCCCGAGCCCAAAGATTTGTGCAGTGTAGGTACCATTGCCAAAATTGTAAAACTGATAAAAATGCCGGATGGCGGCACCACTATTATCATCCAGGGTAAGAAAAGGTTTGAAATGCTCGAGATGATTAGCGAGGATCCTTATTTTAAAGCCTCGATCAGTCTTTTTGCAGATGATGAGATACCCGTGAATGAAAATTTTGATGCCTATATCAGCAGTATCAAAGATTTGGCTTCGCAGATCATTCAGCTATCGCCCAACCTTCCTACTGAAGCGTCTATTATTTTAAAGAATATCGAGAACCCCTCCTTCCTCATCAATTTTGTAAGTAGTAACCTGAACAGCGAATTAGCAGAGAAGCAATCTCTGTTAGAAATAAATGATATTCACCAACGCGCGGAGCGGTTGATATTTATCCTTCAAAGAGAGTTGCAGTTTGCAGAACTGAAGGATAAGGTAACCAATAAAACAAGAACCGAAATTGATAAGCAGCAAAGAGATTATTTTCTCCAGCAGCAATTAAAAAGTATTAAAGATGAATTGGGTGGCGATACAAATGAGCGTGAGATAACGGAGATGAAGAAAAAGGGAGAGGCCAAAAAATGGCCCGAAGCAGCCAAAACCCTTTTTAAGAACGGCATTGAAAAATTGGAGAGAATGCATCCTACCACACCCGATTATTCGGTTGTGTACAATCACCTCGACCTGATGCTGGATCTTCCCTGGCTCGATTATACAGCTGATAATTATGACCTGAGAAATGCCAAGAAAGTTTTGGATGCAGATCATTATGGAATGGGCAAAATAAAGACCCGTATACTGGAATACCTGGCAGTACTGAAACTGAAAGGCGATATGAAAAGTCCGATCTTATGTTTTTTAGGGCCTCCCGGTATTGGTAAAACATCATTGGGCCGCTCTATTGCACATGCTATCGGCAGAAAATATGTACGGGTAAGTTTAGGTGGCTTGCACGATGAGAGCGAGATCCGTGGTCATCGCAAAACCTATATAGGCGCTATGCCGGGCCGCATTGTGCAAAATATCCGCAAATGCAAATCTTCCAATCCTGTAATGATACTGGATGAAATAGACAAGATCGGCAATGATTTCAGGGGAGACCCTTCTTCTGCACTACTCGAAGTGCTGGACCCCGAACAGAACCATACTTTTTACGATAATTACCTGGAACTGGAATATGATCTTAGCAAAGTGCTGTTTATTGCAACTGCCAATAACCTGCAGAATATACAACCGGCATTGCGCGACCGTCTTGAAATTATTGACCTGAGTGGTTATGCAGTAGAAGAAAAAATAGAGATAGCCAAGCGTCATCTATTACCCAAGCAGAAAGATGCACATGGGTTACATAAAGTAAATTTCAAGATTAACGATAAAGTACTGGAAAAAATAATTGAACAGCATACCCGTGAAAGTGGTGTGCGTGAACTTGACAGGCAACTGGCTTCTATTATGCGCTACCAGGCCAAGGAACTGGCAATGAAGAATAAAGTAAAGTCGACCGTTACGGCTGTTGATGTAGAAAAAATACTTGGGCAATCACGTTACAGCAATGAAATCTATAAAACAGCCAATATGCCCGGCGTAGCCATTGGCCTTGCCTGGACATATGTAGGCGGTGAAATTTTATTTATCGAAACCATCTTGGGTGAAGG
>JBBRHM010000138.1:0-9217 GCA_038222655.1 Chitinophagales bacterium
GCTCCAGTCCAGTTCAAGGTCACCGGTTAACAAATTGGCCGCACCAGAGCTTGTCCGGCTGTAACTGTATAACCCGACAAGCACTGCGGGTAAAGCGGCCTGTGTAAAAAAATCTTTTCCTTTCGGGACATGTATCACTTCCGAGGGGTGGTCGGCTGATCTGTTTTCAATAATCGTATGACCGAGACTCTTTTGTATCGATTCTATCAGGTATGTATTCATTAGGATATGGTTTAGGAACCCATGTAAGCTACGCCTATTTAAAGAGGCAGATCATACATTAGTACAAAAGAGGGACATGTTGCGGTTGTTATTAAACACCTGTTCATCAAAGATTAACCTTGCACTGAATATATCAAGTATACCTTTAGCACAAGTTAAAGATTGAACAGCATGGAAACGAAAAATATATTACTGGTTGTTATTGTCGTTATAGCTTTAATCGCCCTGGTCATGTTCCTGATCAGTCGGAACAGGAAGGACATAAAAACAATGAACCCCGACTCGGAAGATTCCGTAAAAGAAACACATGGTGATGCAATAAGGAGAGAAGATAAAATGTAACAGTGAATATAATTGCTGAGTATTCAGTTAAAGTGTGCGTACCACGAGTATTAAAATTACCACGATAAAAAGAGAGGTATAAATGAGTTGGTATTTTTAGCCAGACAGTTCGGTATATAAATATCGAAATTGTCTTCCCACGTTCATTTCCAATAAATGAAGCGAAGCCGAAAGCGGCACAGCAAAGAACAAAGTATTCTTCATGCCTTTCTTTTTGCAAGCAATGATTTAATATTATAAGTAAGAACGGCATAATTTCTTCCTTTCACGACAAAGCTGGTAGAATTGATCAAAAGGTGTCCCGGCGCGCCCACGTTAATACTTCGCTAACCTTTCTATCCCAAATTTCCAACCCCTATGAAAGACCTGTAGAGAATCTCACGAAATTTATATAATAAGTTGTTGCTGATTACTTTTTTGAAGAAATCATTTCGGGGTATTAATTTACGCAGGCGCATCAATAATCGGGGATTGTTGGTACTTACTGCTGTAACGCTACAAAAGAGCATTGTTACTCTTTAATAAAATAAAGGAATAAAATCTAAAGATGTCTATGTAAAAACTAATACGCTAATAAAGTAGGGAAGAAATTCGTATCTTTACTTTAGTTCAAAGCGCAGAAACAGTGGTAGTGTCTTATTCGGTGCCCTACTGGTTCGCAACACTTTGATAAAGTATTGAATTACATAGTTTTACAGCATATTTGAGTTCGGGCTGTCTTCCCGACTTAAGAGCTCTGAATTTTCAGGGCTCTTTTTTATTGGTATGGTTAGACACACAAATCGATAGATAATCTAGCTGATTAATTGAGTATTATGCTGGAATTTCATGCTTTTATGTCAAACAAGCGTAATAATAGGAAATTTCATTCCTCTAATGTATGGTGTGAAGTAAAATACGGGAGCGATAAATGTAGAATGAACACAGAAAAAATATGAGCAAAGCAGGTATCATTTTCCCACATCAATTATTTGAGCATACTATACTTATCTCAAAATGTGACATACTATACCTTGTGGAAGAATCTTTATTTTTCAGGCAATATAATTTTCATAAACAAAAGATTGCTTTTCACAGAGCCAGTATGAAGTTTTATGAAAGTTATTTGGAGTCAAAAAACTGCCAGGTAATTTATATTGATTCATTCAATGAATTAGCTGATGTTAGAGCACTTATCCCGTATTTGAAAACCAAGGGTATTAATACTTTTGCATACATAGATACCACTGATTACTGGCTTGAACAACGTATTAACGAGGCTTCCACAGGCCAGCAAATGGAGAAAATAAAATACGTTACGCCACTTTTTCTTAATTCTCCGGAAGAAATTGCTACTTACTTTTCAAATAAAAAAAGAATATTTCAAACTGATTTTTATAAATACCAGCGGCAAAGCAGAAATATTTTAATGGACCAAAAACAAAAGCCTATTGGCGGAAAATGGTCTTTCGATGATGAGAATCGTTTAAAATATCCCAAAGGAAAACTACCACCTAAAGTTGTTTTTTTAAAGCCTAACAGTTTCTATGCAGAAGCTATTACCTACACACAAAAATATTTCCCGGATAATTACGGTAAACTGAATAATGCTTCTTTTTATCCAACCACTTTTGCCGAAAGTAAAAGCTGGTTACATGAATTTTTTACATCCAGGTTTGCAGAATTCGGAGCTTATGAAGATGCCATCGTGGAAAATGAAAATATCCTGCATCACAGTGTTTTAACTCCCATGCTGAATGCAGGATTGCTTACCCCTCAATTTATTATTGATGAGGTTTTATTATTTGCAAAAAATTATCATGTTCCATTAAATTCTTTGGAAGGTTTTATCAGGCAAATCATTGGATGGAGAGAATTTATCAGAGCGGTTTATGAATTAAAGGGCAAAGAAGAACGAACCAAAAATTTCTGGGGGTTTACCAGAAAAATACCACTGGCTTTCTGGAATGGAACCACAGGGATAGAGCCGATAGACATAACTATTAAAAATGTTTTGGAAACAGGTTATTGTCATCATATTGAAAGATTAATGGTTTTGGGAAACTTTATGTTATTGTGTGAATTTGACCCAGATGAAGTATATCGTTGGTTTATGGAACTTTTTATAGATGCGTATGATTGGGTAATGGTACCGAATGTTTATGGCATGAGCCAGTTTGCAGATGGAGGAATTATGGCAACGAAACCTTATATAAGCGGAAGCAATTATTTAATGAAGATGAGTAATTATAAAAAAGGTGCATGGCAAAATGTATGGGACGGATTATTCTGGAGGTTTCTACATACCCACCGGACATTCTTTATGCAAAATCCTCGACTAGGGATTTTGGTAAAAAGTTTTGATAAAATGCCTGAAATGAAACAGAAGACACATTTAAATAATGCAGAACAATTTCTTAATTCCCTCTAAGAAACTCGATGGTGAAATACCTAACTATTTACTTCTTGTAATAGCAAAGAGCCAAAGAAAATATATCCCAGATTTTTGATCTATGGGATTGTGAATGATGAAATCGGAGTGTGCTTCTTGTATGCAAAATTTTTCCTAGGAATTAATTCATAAAAAAGGTCAGTTTCTTTTAATATGGGTAATTGCTTTGGCCATTCCTTTAGAATATTCATTACAGATTCGCCCAATTGCATAAATGACACCTTTGCTTTGAAGAAAACATAACCTATAATTACCTTATTTTATATTAAATTTATAGTATCATGTAAAACAATAATTATGGCTATAGCAGATAAAAAGCAATTGCGAAAGAATATTGAAACAAAGCTTGAGAAAACCCTTTTTGATCTGGCACATAGTGCAGATAAGAAATTTAAAAAACTGGTTAAGAAGGTATCCAAACTTCTGGCAGATGGGTTGCATCATAAACCTAAAAAGGTAGCTCAGAAGAAAAGTAAGTCAGCCAAAAAAAGTATAGAAAAATCATTGACGAAGAAACCAACACCCAAAAAGACAACACCCAAAAAAATAGCCACAAAAAAATAGACCGATTGCTATTTCCACCATACCATAACCCCTGCCTGATGCAGGGTTTATTTTTGTAAGTGTATACATGAAAAAGAAAGATAGAAATATGTATGATATCTGCTGTATTGGACATATCACGTTAGATAAAATAGTGACAACCCGTTCGGTCGTGCATATGGCAGGCGGTACTGCTTTCTATTTCTCCAATGCTATCCGAAATATGGATGCGAAATTTATTCTGGTTACCGCCATTGCCCAAAACGAAATGGGCTTTGTTTCTGACCTGCAGGAAAAAGGTATTGAAGTCAATGTATTACCAAGCACTCATACGGTTTTTTTTGAAAATAATTATCTGGAAAACCAGGATCACCGAACACAAAGGGTATTGCAAAAAGCAGATCCCTTTACGGTTGAACCATTACTGTCGGTAAATGCTTTGGTCTTTCACCTGGGTCCTTTATTGGCCGATGATATTTCTCTTGCATTGATCAAAACCCTGTCTTTGAAAGGAAGCGTTTCTTTAGATGTACAGGGTTATTTGCGCGAAGTGCAAAACGAGAATGTATGCGCCATTGATTGGGCCGACAAAATAGAAGCCCTTCAATATGTAACGGTTTTAAAGGCCAATGAGTCTGAGATGAATATGTTGACGGATTGTTCAGATATTCGCAAAGGGGCAAAAATATTAGCGGGTTGGGGTGTTAAAGAAGTAGTGATAACCCTTGGTAGCATGGGTTCTGTAATACTGGCGGAAGGAATTTATTATGATATACCGGCATACAAACCATTGGCAGTTACCGATGCCACAGGTTGTGGCGATACCTATATGGCTGGTTACCTGTACCAAAGAGTTAAAGGCGCCGGCATTCAGGAAGCAGGCGAATTTGCCGCAGCCATGGCAACCAAAAAAATTGAATCATCCGGGCCTTTTACCGGTACAAAGCAAGAGGTACTTTTCTTACTTGCTTCCCATAAAGAGAATAGGTAAATAAGATCGTTATGAAAATGACAAAACTACTTTGGCTCTTGCTGTTTGGCAACTACTTTTTTTTCATCAAAATTTATGCACAGGAGATTCAGTCTTTTACCAATCCATTACTTGCGGCCGGGGCCGATCCCTGGTGCATGTATAAGAACGGGTTTTATTATTATACACATACCACCGGAAAAAATATTACGGTATGGAAAACAAAGAGTATAGCAGGGTTGGCAACAGCGCAGAAAAAAATAATTTTTATTCCGCCACCCACGGGTCCTTATTCCAAAGAATTGTGGGCACCTGAGATTCACTTTTTACAGGGTAAATGGTATGTGTATTTTGCTGCAGATAGTGGTAATAATATACAGCATAGGTTATGGGTGCTGGAAAACAGTTCGCCTGATCCTTTACAAGGTGAATGGATCATGAAAGGGAAGCTAACCACTCCGGGAGATAAATGGTCTATTGATGGATCATTGTTTGAATATAAAAAGCAACTCTATTGCATCTGGTCAGGGTGGGAGGGTGATGCCAATGGTGAGCAGGATATTTATATTGCTAAAATGAAAAACCCATGGACAGTTGAAGGAAAACGAATTAAAATATCAAGTCCTGAACTTGAATGGGAAAAGCATGGTGATACCCATAATCCCCGGGATGTTCCGCACGTTAATGTAAATGAAGGGCCGGAGGTATTGGTACACAAAAACAAAATTTTCCTTATTTATTCTGCCAGTGGATGCTGGACAGATTTTTATGCATTGGGTATGCTTACTGCATCTGCGGGTGATGATCTACTGAATGCTTCTTCCTGGAAAAAATCGCAGCAACCTGTTTTCAAACAATCCATTGAAAACGGAGTATACGCGCCGGGACATAATTCTTTTTTTGTATCACCCGATGGAAAGGAAGATTGGATATTGTATCATGCAAATAGTAAACCTGGTGAGGGTTGTGGCGGTTTTCGCTCGCCGCGTGCACAAAAGTTCTCCTGGAAAAAAGATGGATCCCCTGATTTTGGGATACCGGTTAAAGAAGGAGTTTCCATGGCCATTCCTTCAGGTTCCTATTAAAAAATATTCAGGCAATAGAACGTAGCAAACTAATCGTTGGTAAATCCATGTATTAATCTACTGGTAATACTTCTTCTGGTTCTCCAAAAATATACTGATTAAACCATTGCCAGTTATGCCAGATGGCAGCTAACCTTTCTTTGGGTTTTGTAATGCCATGACCAAATCCTTTATAAACAATCAATTTCGAAGGAACACCCCTGTCCTGCAACCCTCTGTATAATTCATAAGCATTGGATATGGGAACACGCCTGTCAAGTTCGCCGTGTTGTATCAAAGTTGGCGTGTGTGCCTTATTGATATTGGTCATTGGAGAAGTTTTGGAATAGATGTCCCTATCCTCCCATGGCGTTGCTTTGAGGTATTGCCTTGTAAAGGGAGTAATATCCGTACTTACATAATAGGTGATCCAGTTAGAAATACCGGCACCCACCGATATGGCTTTGAAAATACCCGTATTGGTGGTAAGAAAAGCGGAAATATAACCACCCTGGCTCCAGCCCATCGATCCCATTCGAGTAGTATCAATGAACCCTTTTTTATTCAATGATTCTATCCCGCTTAATACATCCCACATATCACCAATACCCAGATTGCGAACATTGAGCGCCCGGAATTTCTGGCCATAACCAGCGCTTCCACGATAATTTACGCGTAACACCAAAGCTCCTTTCTCTACCCATTGCATGATGGGATATACATACGTGGGGGTAGGTTCGGGCCTGTCTATGCCTGTAGGTCCGCCGTGTATTACCACCAGCAATGGATATTTTTTTAAAGGATCGAAATTCTGAGGTTTTAATAATACGCCTTCTATGGTTGCGCCATCCTGGCTTTTCCATTCTATGATCTCATTTACAGGGGTGTTCCATTTACTAATCTGTGAACTGAGGTTCGTAATTTTTTTCCAGTTGGTTTCTAAGGTTCCGGTATATATTTCATTGAGGTCAGAAAAGTTTCTTCCGATGATAGCTATTGCCTCACTGTTTTTTGCAAAACTGATATTTCCAATATTATCAAGCGGTATAGGTAAAGGTTTTGAAATACCTGTATTCGGGTTCATCTGGAAAAGCTGTACCCGCATTTTTTGGGAGGAACTATAAAAAATACCTTTCGCGTTCCACTGATAGATTGCTTTGTTTTCATCAATATCCATCGCTATCTCCCGGCTTTGCTTCGATGGCATATCATAAATAAATAAACGTGCGTTCTTAAAAAAATTAGTTACTGAATCCTCCAGTGAACTCCGGTAAATAAATGATCTCCCGTCAGGCCCCCACTCTACAAATGCATCTCCAGTGGGATTGGCAATGAGAACCTCCATTTTTTTAGTAGTAATATCTATGAAAGCAATATCACTGTATTGAGACGAATTGATCAAAGGGTTGGGCTGCTTATTAAAAATAACGGATCTTCCGTCAGGATGCCAGGAGAATCCGCCTACTGTAAAATTACCGTCAGTCAGTTTTTTAGCCGCAGGCATTTTATAGCAATCGGTATTTCTGTGGACTGAATCTTTGGATGCATAACAGGGATACTGGCCCGCGAGGACAACTGAATCATAATGATAATTCAATAGCCATAAATGACTTTGTTTATATTCTTCTCCTTCTACGGCAAATGCGCCATAACGATCTTTTAATGCTTTTTCTTTTTTACTGTCGGGTTCGGCTTTGCTATATACAATTTGATTACCCTTTGGACTCCATTCATAACTTGCCAGGCCATCCTCATCTTTGGTTATTTGCAGGGCTTCTCCACCATTAACAGATATGATATAGAGTTGCACTTTATCGCCCCTGTCTGCTAAAAAGGAAAGATATTTTCCATCTGGCGTAAAAGCGGGTGCATTACTGCTTCCCTTTTGTGTGCGGGTTAACTGAATGGGTTCCTGGCCCTCATGCGATAGCCATATTTCACTGTCATAGCCATTAGCGGCCCAATCTGTTGAGGTTACCGTATACGCGATATATTTTCCATCGGCAGAAATAACCGGAGAGCCTGCCTGCTTAAGACTCAACCATTTCTCAAAGGAAATAGAAGCATTTTTTTGCGCTATGGCAGATATACATAACAAACTCAAGACAAGGAGTATACCGTATTTCATAGTAAAAATTTATTAGGCTAAATATACAAACTGCCGGGGATGGCTATAGTAAATTTTCATATTACTATAAAGAGATCAGCTTTTATAAATACATTGCTGTGTATTCAACATGACTATATGAAATCATTGCCTTATTATTTAGCTATTTATTGCTGCGTAACTGTACTTACCTGTTTTGCACAGGAGAAATCTGAGTGGAATACGGTTTTTGCCAATATTAACCGTGAAGTACTTGACCATTCCAAAGCGTATAGTACACTTAAGCAGGCATCAGAAACGATTGGCCATCGCTTAACAGGCTCTGTCAATGGAAAAAAGGCAGAAGCGTATGCGTATAACCTTCTCAGGTCCTATGGTTTCAAGGACCTGCATTACCAGCCATTTGAAGTAGAAAGCTGGAGTCGGGGCACCCTTAGTGTTACGGTGGGATCGGCGCTTACGCAACAACAATCCATAAAATCTGTTACCCTTGCACACTCTCCTGTTACAGCAGATGTGAACCTGGAAGTGATAGATATGGGTAATGGCCTGGAAGAAGATTACCAGGCTAATCCCGGAAAAACAGAAGGCAAAATTGCCCTGGTGTATTTAGGAGTGTTACCTGGTTCAAAGCCCGGCACCAAAACATTGCACCGTTCAGAAAAAACGGCTATTGCTACCAAACATGGAGCGAAAGGCATTATCATTATTAATACACCTCCCGGAGGTATTCTATTAACGGGTACTGCCTCTGTTACAGGTAAACTGATTTCTGTTCCCGCTGTTTGTGTGGGAAAAGAAGAGGGTATGCTCTTGAAAGAAAAATTAGTGACAGCAAAATTATATAGTCATATTTCGATGACTAATTTTTCCGGATTAATTAAAGCAAGAAATGTAGTAGCCACCATTAAAGGCAAAGCTTTGCCGGATGAGAAAATTGTAGTAGGTGGCCATCTTGATAGCTGGGATTTAGCTACGGGAGCCATCGATAACGGCATCGGTTCTTTTGCGGTGCTGGATATGGCCAGAACTTTCAAAGCATTGCATCTGCAACCGGAAAGAACGGTAGAGTTTGTGATGTTCATGGGCGAAGAAGAAGGACTGTTGGGTTCAAAGGCTTATGTGCAATCAGCTATTAAGGATAAAAGTATTGACCAGATCCGTTATATGCTGAACTATGATATGACTAACGATCCCAAAGGATATTCCACCACAGCAGAAGACAGCAAAGAACTCTTCCAGTCTGTTGGTAATATTGCGCATTCACTGGATTCCGGTTTTACCAACCACTTTCGCAGTGGTGCCGGATTGCATAGCGATCATGAGCCGTTTATGTTACAAGGTGTGCCCACTGGTGGTGGAACCGGCGGTGGGTTACCCAATAATGCCGGGCCTTGCTATCATGCCGATTGCGATGTGTTTAGCCTGGTAGATGAGAAAGGAATGAGGAATACTGTGCGTTTCAACGCTATGCTATTATACGGGATAGCGGATACTAAAGAAATAAAATCAAAACATTTTACCGACGAAGAAACGCG
>JBBRHM010000139.1:0-9154 GCA_038222655.1 Chitinophagales bacterium
GATTTCACCACTGACTTACCTGCCCGCCTACGCACCCTTTAAACCCAGTGAATCCGGATAACGCTTGCACCCTCCGTATTACCGCGGCTGCTGGCACGGAGTTAGCCGGTGCTTATTCATCTGGTACCGTCAAGTGACGAAGAATCGCCTTTTTTCGTCCCAGATAAAAGAAGTTTACAATCCAGAGGACCTTAATCCTTCACGCGGCATGGCTGGTTCAGACTTGCGTCCATTGACCAATATTCCTTACTGCTGCCTCCCGTAGGAGTCGGGCCCGTGTCTCAGTGCCCGTGTGGCTGATCATGCTCTCACATCAGCTACTGATCGTAGACTTGGTGGGCCGTTACCCCGCCAACTATCTAATCAGCCGCACACCCATCAACAAGCGCCGAAGCTATAATATAATTGTGATGCCACATCTATATGTTACGGGGTATTAATCCAAATTTCTCTGGGCTATTCCCCACTTGTAGGAAGGTTGTGTACGTGTTCCGCACCCGTTTGCCGGTCGCCAGCGAGTATTGCTACCCCTGCTGCCCCACGACTTGCATGTATTAAGCCTGCCGCTAGCGTTCATCCTGAGCCAAGATCAAACTCTCCATTGTAAATGTTGTTTGAACCTGACTATTACTCTCAATAAATTGAAATTAACAATCGGTATGTTGTTATTTTTTGATTGCTGTAAACCTTACCATAAAATCTAAATTCAAATCTAGTTTTATGCTGCTGTTGCTTCCAAACTTTCAAAGATCTTTTTGGCCTTACTAAGCCACCCTTTTTAAAGGGGCTGCGAAGGTAAGGGCCTTTATTTTAGTAACCAAAATTATTTGACAAAATCTCAAACTTTTTCAGTCGTAAAAAACTACGTAAGAACTATCGTTTTTTTCAAACGGACGGCAAAGATAGGAGGCTAACATTCTACACCAAATTTTATTCGATTTTTATTCGAATTTTTTCTTTGGAACCTGCCTTATTTCTGCTTCAATGAACAACCGTTTTGCTGAACGGGCGGCGAAGATAGGATTGTTCTGCTAATCACCAAATTTTTCTTGAAAAATCTGGAATTTTCTATTTGCCATTCTATTCATTTCATCTGCAAAGAACATCCTCTTTTTATAAAAGCGGGCTGCAAAGATAAGTGCAGATTTCTTTTATCCAAATTTTTTTCACGTCAAACTTCTTATTCAAAGGTAAAATGGCCTGACAGCAGGCAGTTCAGCGCAAAAAAATAGCAAAATAAGTAAGACTCCCCCTTACAACGGTATAGCTGTTTAACCATTTACATTCCTCCCTTACCGCCGTTTTACCTACAGATATGAAATGTTAAACCCGTTTACAGCGTTGTATCCTTGTTTTGTAAGGGTAAAAGGAGGTCCTGCTTAAATATAACTGCCTCCAGAAACAAACCCTGCGGAGGGGTTGAAAAATCTGCTCTTGTGCAGTTCTTTGCTTCAATAATTTGCCTGAATTCATCTGCATTGATCTGTTGCCGCCCCACTCTTAACATGGTTCCCACCAATCCACGTACCATTCCCCTTAGGAAACGGTTCGCTTTTATGTGGTAAACAAGGGTATTGCCTTCCCTATACCATCCAGAAGCTTCTATCTGACATAGAAATGTTTTTACCTGGGTATTTTTTTTTGAAAAACTGGTAAAATCGCTATAGCCTTTTATTATAATGGCGGCTTCCTGCAATAATTCTATATCTAATGGGTATGGATATAACCAGCCCCGATCGGTCATAAAAGGGTCTTTCTTACTGTAAATGAAATATTTGTATTCACGTGACGTGGCATCAAAGCGGCAATGGGCAGTTTCCGGAACTTGGTAAATCCCTTTGATGGCAATATCAGGCGGCATAAGGGCATTTAGATTATACAGATGTTTCTGACTCATGTTTACCCCAGAATCAACATGAAAAAAATTCTGATTGGCATGAACCCCTGCATCGGTTCGGGAAGAACCAGTTAATGCAAAACGGCAACGAAAAATAATTTGAAGGGCTTTTTCAACCTCGGCCTGAACGGTATTCGCGTTTTCCTGTATCTGGAACCCACTATAATGGGTACCTCTATACGCAAGTTCCAGGAAATAGCGGGGCATACAATTAATTTGAGAATCTGATTTGACGGGATATCCGTGAAGCAAAGACAATCAACCGCATCTTCTCTTTTGGGTAACCAGAGGAAGGGTATATAATGGAAGCTGTTTTTTTGGGTTTTTCCTGCTCTTCCAAAACGGGAATGAAAAGGGCTACCGTATCCGCTTTTGCACCATTTAATACAATATATACCTGGTCTATGCCACCAGAGGTTCCTTTGTCAAATATTTTCCGGATACTGGATATAACAGTGCGTTTGTTGCTACTAATAACCGGATCAACCAACGGTTTATTCTGCACTGGCGGCTGATTCAATACAGGTTCTTCTGGATTGGAGGAGGCAGCGAGCAGTTGTTCTTTTGAAGCCATCGTTCCTCTGGTTACTGTGAAGTTAACCATATCAAAAAGGCTCCAGCTATTGTCGATAGCTAGTTTTAAAGAAAAGCCACGGGGCTTATCCGCAATAGAAAAAGGAAAAGCGTATTCCGGAAATGTATTGCGGGGGAAACCTACCACCAGGGTATGATCACCTGCAGTTACACGCGGAATTACCAGGTACCCTGTGGCAGAAGAACTATACACAGAACCATTCATCTGCACATAATACGGTTCATTTCCTTCAGACTGAATATGAACAAAGTTGGTTTGCTGGGCCAGAGAAGAGGTCCAGCTAAACACTGCACTCATAAAATATAGAAATATTCTTGTACGCCTGGCAGTCAGCATGAAACAGTTTCATTTTTTACAAAGTTACCTGAAATTACAATTTCCTATTCATCCCTCAGTTTGTGATAGTGTTTTAGGTTGAATACATACCGTTCATTACCTAAATACATCCTGGTGTCTATTGCCAACCACTGTTATCCCTGCGATACAAAAGAAGGCAAGTGTGAAATTTATAATGTCTCCGATGCTTTAATAAAATTCTAACATTTCATTCCTGCAGGGGATTTACCTTTATTACTCCTAAAAATAATTTAATGAAGAAATTCTTACTACTGATTACTGTTTTTGCCGTAACACTGGGATATGCACAATCGACCACAGAAAATGAAACCGGAAAAAATATCTATCGTGCAGTGCCCGATAAAATAAATGACCTTGTACATACCAGGCTGGAAGCGGCATTTGATTATAACAAATCATACCTCAATGGTAAAGTATGGATCACACTTAAACCACATTTTTATGCTACAGACTCATTGACACTGGATGCAAAAGGCATGAACATTCATAAAGTAGAAGTGGTAAAAAGCGGTAAGAATATACCCTTGAAATACGCCTATGACAGTCTTTTACTCACCATTAAGTTAGATAAAATTTACCAGCGTGGTGAAAACTATGTGGTGTATATTGACTATACGGCCAAGCCGGATGAGTTTCAGTCTGAGGGAAGTGCTGCCATTACAGATGCAAAGGGATTATATTTTGTTAATCCAAAAGGAGAAGAAAAAAATAAACCTACACAGATATGGACACAGGGTGAAACAGAAGCCAATTCTGTATGGATACCTACTATTGACAAACCCAGCCAAAAGACGACACAGGAATTTATGCTGACTGTGCCTGCAAAATATGTGTCACTTTCCAATGGCAAATTAACTTCTCAAAAAATAAATAGCGATGGTACGCGTACCGATGTGTGGGTAATGGAACTGCCTCATTCGCCTTATCTGTTCTTTATTGGCGTGGGTGATTATGCCATTGTAAAAGATATGTACAAGGGAAAAGAAGTGAGTTATTATGTAGAGAAAGCCTATGAAAAAGTGGCGCGCAAAATTTTTGGTCTTACACCGGAGATGATGAAATTCTTTTCAGAGAAAGTTACGGGTATAGAATATCCCTGGATAAAATACAGCCAGATTGTGGGACGTGATTATGTAAGCGGCGCGATGGAAAATACCACGGCGACCCTGCACCAGGAGAGCGCACAGCAGAATGCACGCGAACTGATAGACGCCAATAACTGGGAAAGCACCATTGCACACGAATTATTTCACCAGTGGTTTGGCGACCTTGTTACTGCAGAAAGCTGGAGCAACTTAACGGTAAATGAAAGTTTTGCCGATTACAGTCAGCTTTTATGGCTTGAATACAAGTATGGCGCGGATGAAGCAGGTTTTGAGAACTTCAATGAAATGGAGCAATACCTTCGGGGGAACGAGCAGAATAAAGACCTGGTTCGTTTTTATTATCGTGACAAAGAAGATATGTTTGACCTGGTAAGCTATCAGAAAGGAGGGCGCATTTTACATATGCTTCGCAATTTTGTGGGTGATGATGCTTTCTTCAAATCACTTAATGAATACCTTACTGCTAATAAATTCGGTAATGGCAGTGCTGTAAAACTGCGTCTCGCATTTGAAAAAGTTACGGGTAAGGATCTCAACTGGTTTTTTAACCAATGGTATTTTGGTAAGGGTCATCCAAAACTTGACATCAGCTATGGATATGATGCGCCAACCCATACTTCTAAAGTATATATCAAACAAATGCAGGCGGGTGATAAATTTTTTAAATTACCGGTTGCCATAGATATTTACAATGGCACTAACAAGAAACGATATACTGTTTGGGCTGAAAATAAATCGGATACTTTTTCATTTCCTGTTTCATCTAAACCAGATCTGGTTAATGTGGATGCAGACAAAATCATACTTGCCGAAAAGAAAGATGATAAAACATTAGCAGAATACATTCATCAATATACCTATGCCGGAAAATATTTAGACAGAAGGGAAGCACTCGAATTCGCTGTTAAAAATATTTCTAACCCTGCTGCTTATAATTTATTAGTAAAAGGATTAAGTGATCCTTACTACAGAATAAGAACCCGGGCCATTCTTAACTTATCGATGGGCAAAATGGAGGAAACGGCTATCAGTAAATTAGAAACGATTGCCAGGAATGATGATCATACACTCACAAGAGCCGCGGCGATTGATGCGCTTGCGAAATTAAAAAATAACAGCTATAAAGCTTTCTTTATTAAATCGACCAATGATTCTTCCTATTCTGTTGCCGGTGCCGCACTGGAGGCATTAGCAGTTATTGATGGCAAAGAGGCATTCAGCATAGCGAATACTTTATCGAAAGACAATAACAAAGGACGCCTCGCATCTGCTATTTCCAATACCATTATTATATATGGAGATGAAAGCGCCTATAATTTTATTGCTGAAAAGTTTGATAAAATGCCTTTGAGTCAGGCTAAATTTCAGGCTATCCCTTCTTTTATAGAATTTTTAGGAAAGGTAACCAATAAGGATAATTTTGAGAAAGGGGTTGATATGGTACTGAAATTCAGGGCCGCCATTCCGCAGCAAACACGTACACAGACGGATCCTTTTATCAATAGCCTGTTAAAAGCACTCGCAGATAAAAAAGAGGCGGCCGGTGCCAAAGCCATGAGTGATTATGTAAAATCTAAATTGCCGGCTGAATAAAGAATGATTACTTATGTTTCTATTAATAAAGCCATCTCACGAGAAGATGGCTTTATTAGTTTAAGATTGAAAGAAGAAGTAATGAGCAGGAACAAGGAACAGATTTTCTTACCAGCTTCCGCCTGCACCACCGCCGCCGGAGCTACCACCACCAAATCCTCCAAAACCACCACCCCCTCCACTTCCACCCCAGCCACCACTGCTTCCACCGCCACGACCACCGCCGAGTAAGGATGATAAAAATATAGCTTGTGCCACGTTACCAAAACCATTGCGGTTCATCATACCACCATTGCGTCCACCTCCGCCCCTGCTAAGCATAACAATGATAATAACAATGATAATGAGGAAAGTAAATATGGAACCACCGCTGCCTTTACCTGTGGGTGTTCTTTCCTTTTTTACATTGTATTCACCTACGGCTGCTTTGGTTAATGCATTGATAGCATTATCAATTCCTCTATAGTAATTGCCCTGCTTGAATTCGGGCACCAATTCATTGCGATAAATACTGGAGGCCGTAATATCCGGAATAGCGCCTTCAAGACCGAGGCCTGTTGTGATCCATACTTTCCTGTCATCAATTGCTGCAAGAATAAGAATACCGTTATTATTCTTTTTGCTGCCAATGCCCCATTCGCGAAAAAGTTTTACAGAATACTCTTCAATGGCATTGTTACCGAGTGTTTTAATAAGTACTACCGCTATCTGGTTCGATGTACTATCATCCAGTGCCACAAGTTTGTTTTCTAAAATGTCAACCTGCTCCGGAGAAAGTACATGCGCTGCATCATTTACCAGGCGGGGAGGGTTGGGTCTTGGCAGAATATCCTGACCAAAGCCCAAACCGATTGAAAAAAAACAAACCAGTATAAAAAGCAATTTCCTCATTTCATCTTATTGATTACCGGTAGCTGATTAGACAAATATTTTTTTGCATTTGTAAATAACGTTAGGGGCCCTTTAGCGTTCCGGCCGTTACTTGCCAAATACAATTTCATCGGGTAATTCATTTTTATCGATTGTTCCGTCGTACGGAAAATGTGCCATCAATGCTTCTCCCACTTCGCCGATCATCTGGGCCATTCCCTGCGCATAATTGTTCTTATTGAACTGCTGCAGCATTTTCTGCACTTCGGCATTCCAGAAAGCAGCGCCTACCTTCGTGTGTATACCTTCATCTCCAAAAACTGCCAGTTGTCTGTCCTTCATGGCTACGTATACCAATACTGCATTGCGTTGTGCTGTTTCGGTCATTTTTAATGCATAGAAAATTTCTTTGGCACGCATAACGGGATCAACAAAGCGGCAATGGCTTTCCACATACATTCTTACTTCACCACTGGTTCTTTGTTCTGCTTTCTGAATAGCCTGTACAATCAATTCTTTCTCTTCCTCAG
Source organism: Chitinophagales bacterium (assembly GCA_038222655.1). Lineage (GTDB taxonomy): Bacteria > Bacteroidota > Bacteroidia > Chitinophagales > Chitinophagaceae > Sediminibacterium. The sequence goes on from JBBRHM010000139.1 coordinate 6,949, forward strand.
AAAAATAATTGACCGTTTTCTTTTTGAATAGTCCCAGCATTTGAATTACTTGATGTCAAATTTAATATCAGGATTTTTTTCAGATCCGGCATCTGCCTGGTAATAGGCTTTCTCTTTGAAGCCGAAGAGGCCCGCAAATAGATTGTTAGGAAAGGTTTTTACATTTAAATTATACGTATTCACCGCTGCATTGTAGTCGCGGCGCGCAACATTAATTCTATTTTCTGTTCCTTCAATCTGCACCTGGAAATCCTGGAAAGCTTTGGTTGTTTTTAAATCAGGATATGCTTCGGCAACGGCCATTAATCTGCCGAATGCACTTTGTAACTGGCCCTGTGCAGCCTGGTATTTTTGCAAGGTAGCGGGATCATTGATATCTACTTTAACCTGTGTGGCGCTTGCCCTGGCGGCAATCACATCCCGTAAAGTTGACTTTTCGAAATTGGCAGAACCTTCTATGGTCTTTACTACACTGCTATATAAGTCGGTACGGCGCTGATAATTTGTTTCCACATTGCTCCAGGCACTTTTTACGCTCTGGTCGGAGGTTACGAGGCCATTATATTTGCTGCAGCCGCATCCGCCCAATAACAGTATAAGGCCCACGATAACGATAAGGGTTAGATTTTTGGAATTCATGTTTTTTTATTTTAAATGTAATTTACTTGTTTGTAGGAATAGTATGCTAAATATTACAAAACGAATGCCATGGGTTTGGAAATGGCATTTTGGCGGTTTGTGCTTCGCAAGAGTTATTACACGACAGAGCTGCACGACAGTTTATTCATTTATAGCTGCAATACCCGGTAAAATTTTTCCTTCAAAATATTCGAGTAAGGCGCCGCCGCCGGTGGATACATAACTTACTTTATCTGCAAAACCAAACTGGTTTACTGCGGCAACGCTATCGCCACCACCTACCAGTGAGAATGCACCGGCCTGGGTAGCCGCTGCAACTGCAGTAGCAATCATTTTCGTGCCATGCTGGAATTTTGGCATTTCAAAAACGCCCATGGGGCCGTTCCATAAAATGGTTTTAGAGCGTTTGATGCAATTGGTAAATTGTTCGCAGGCATTCATACCAATATCAAGTCCCATCCAGCCATCGGGAATTTCACTGCTGGGTGCAGTAGATATATTAGCCTCTGCAGAAAATTTATCTGCAATCACCGAATCAGAAGGTAAATGGATGCAGACGCCTTTTACTTCAGCTTTCTTTAGCAGCTCCACAGCTGTATCCAGGCGATCATCTTCACATAATGAATTACCGATCGCGCCTCCCTGTGCTTTCATAAAAGTATAGGCCATACCACCCCCAATGATAATGTCTGTTGCTCTTTCGAGTAAGTTTTCAATAATCAGAATTTTATCGCTCACTTTGGCGCCACCGATAATGGCTGTAAAAGGTTTATCACTTTTATGCATTATTTTTTCTGCACTGGCCACTTCGCTTTCCATTACCAGCCCGAACATTTTTTTATCACCGGGAAAGAACTGTGCGATGACTGCTGTTGAGGCATGTGCCCTGTGTGCCGTGCCGAAAGCATCATTTACATATACATCACCCAGTTTACTTAATTTTTGAGCAAAATCTTTATCGCCTTTTTCTTCTTCTTTGTAGAAGCGGAGGTTTTCCAGTAATAAAACTTCACCGGGTTGTAAGGAGGCAGCAGCACTGGAAGCGGAAGCGCCTATGCAATCATCTGCAAACTTCACAGGCTCACCACCTAATAATTTACTGAGATGAGCCACCAGGTGTTGTAAGGAATATTTTTCTGCAGGACCGTCTTTCGGCCGTCCGAGATGACTCATCAGGATAACGCTTCCGCCATCTTTTAGGATTTTTTGTATGGTGGGAATGGTTGCCCGCATCCGGGTATCATCGGTGATATGGAAGGATGCATCTAACGGCACATTATAATCCACGCGTACCAGGACTTTCTGGCTTTTGAAGTTGTGTTGGGAGAATCTGCTCATACTAGACAATTTGAAAATTTGAAAATTTGAAAATTGATTAAAAACAAAGTGGCAATTCAATAATGCTTCTGCATTTTCAAATTGCCACACTTTCAAATTTTCAAATTATTTATTTAGAAATCAATCCCGCAAAATATTTTACAGTACGTACCAGTTGGCTCACATAACTCATTTCATTGTCATACCAGCTAACGGTCTTAACCAGTTGTGCCTCACCAACCGTCATAAC
>JBBRHM010000140.1:0-9106 GCA_038222655.1 Chitinophagales bacterium
GGCTTTGATCAATCCCAATGATATTGAAAACGTGTCTATCCTGAAAGGTGGACAGGCGGCGACCTTGTATGGTTCTGCCGGTATCAATGGTGCTATTGTGATCACTACTAAAAAAGGTGCAAAAGGAAAATTGAAAGTGTCATTCTCCAATTCTACCAACCTTGACCAAATTAGTTTTTTACCTCAGTTTCAGGATAAATACGGTAATGGTTCACACTATGCTGCCTCTTTTGGGAGCCCAGGGTATAAAACCAATTATTTAGACCGGATGAAGGACAACTGGCGTCCATTTGAAAACCAGCAGTATGGTGATGCATTTGATGGTTTGCCAAGAATTATTGGACGTCAATTGGAAGATGGCAGTAAGAATATCATTCCTTATGCTTCATCTCCCAATGCAAGACGTAAATCATTCGATATTGGTGTATCCACCAATAACCAGGTGAGTTTTCAGGGCGGTGATGAAACCAGTTCTTATTACATGTCTGTTGAGAACAACAAAATCAACGGTATCGTACCGGGTGATAAAAGCGAACGTACCGGTGTAAGATTTGCATCAACCAAAGAATATGGAAAGTTAAGTGTTGGTTTTAATGCTTCTTATACACAGGCTGGTTATGACAGAACTTCTTCAGATTTCTATTTTGATATCATCAATGTGGCTGCACATATTCCCCTCAATGATTATAGAGATTGGAGAACAAATAAGTTTGCCAATCCGAATGGATTTTATGATGATTATTATAATAACCCTTATTTTAACAAGGATATTAACCGCCAGAAATACCAGGATGCCAATATCCAGGGTAATTTTGATATCAATTACAAAGCATTCAGCTGGTTAAATATTTATAACCGATTAGGTGTAATGAATAATTCCCGCACCGGTAAAAATACAACTGAGAAGTTTTTATACACGGATTATGCAAAGAACACAGCATTTGTTCCAGCTCCGTGGGATTATGCAAATGACTATGACGGTATTGACAGAGCATCAACAGATATCTTAGGTGCCGTTACTGATTATTCAACAACAGAGAACGTTATTAACAATGAGTTCCAGTTGCAAATGAAAAAAGACTTTGGTCAGTTTTCCAATAAACTGGTTCTTGGTTTTAGTATCTATCAGCGTAAAATAAAAGCTATCACAGTTGGTTCAAACTCTGTAGTTGTGCCGGATGTATACAATGTATCCAACAGACAGGGTGAGCTAACAGGTGGTGAGTTTAATACCCAGGAACGCAAATATGGCTACTATGCTGATTTTAGTACCACTTATAAAGACTGGTTAACACTTAACGGTACTTTCCGTTACGATGCTACTTCCAGATTCTTTAAGGCAGACAGGGCCACTTCTTTGTACTCTTATCCTTATTATGGTGCAGCGTTGTCTTTTATAGCTACCGATGCCATTCCGTCTTTGAAAAGCAAAACACTTAATTACGCTAAGCTACGTATCAACGTAAACCGTAACGGTAATGATAATATTCCTTTATATGGTTTGGATCTAACCTACCCTAACGGTGGTGGATTTCCATATGGGAATACTGTGGGTTTAACCGTAGGTAATACTTTACCTGATGCTAACCTGAAGCCTGAGTTTGTAACTTCATACGAAGCGGGTGGTGAATTTCAATTGTTCAATAACCGTGTAAACCTTGATGTTACGGCTTATACGCAACAGTCGAAAGGGCAGGTAATTACTGTTAAGATTCCGAATAGTACGGGATTCTCAAACTTGTTGATCAATGTGGGCGAAGCAAAAAACTGGGGTTATGAAGCAGATCTGAAAGTTCAGATTCTACGTGCACGCTCTTTGAAATGGGATGCGAGTTTCAGATATTCTTATAATGATAACAAGGTGGTTGACCTGTTTCCAGGTGTAGATGAATTTAACACAGGTGGTTACAGTTATGCATCTACAAATGTCATCAAAGGACAGCGTTTCCCAATTTTGAAAACAGATGGTTATAATTATGCAGCTGATGGCTCAGGAAGAAGATTGGTTAATTCTGCATCAGGCTATCCAACCAGAAACACAACATTGGAAAGTAGGGGCGGTACTTTACCACGTCATATTTTTGGGTTAGGTTCGAAATTTAGTTACAAAGATGTTTCCCTGAGTTTCAACTTTGAATACCGCGGCGGTAATGTGGTTTATAGTGATCTTGGAAGACAAATGACCTTTACCGGTTCTGGCAAATGGACAGAAAACAGGGGTCCTCAGGTATTTCCAAATGCTGCTTATGTAGATGCCAGTGGCAAAATTGTTAACAATGACGTACAGGTTCGCGAACCTGAGTACGGTTTATGGGTAGATAACTACCGCAGGATTTCTGAAAATTTTGTGACTCCGGGCTGGTTTATCAAACTGAGAGATGTGAGTTTGGCATATACTTTGCCAACTAATCTGATCAAAAAGACCAAAATTTTCTCAGGCGCAAGTGTAGCTGTATATGGCAGAAATCTGTTTACCATTATAGACAAATCAAATTTCTATACAGATCCGGAATTTAGCTTTACAACCGGTAATGGTTTAGGTATTAATAATACCAACCAAACGCCGCCTGTAAGACAATATGGAATTAACGTAAACCTGGTATTCTAAGATCAAACACTATTAAAATTCTGAACATGAAATTTAAACCTTTATACACAACCATAGCGTTAGTTGCCTTGCTATCAACAGGCTGTAAAAAAGCCTTCCTTGATATTAATACTAACCCTAACAGTTTACCAACTGCCACACCCGCGTTCATATTAACCAATGCTTTAAATACCACAGCAAATAATATCATTGGTCCCAACGTTACCGGTTTTTATTGGGCCGGCCAATGGACGCAGTCTAGTTCCTATATTCTGGACCCTGCCACTTTTAATTACAATTATACTAATGGCGATTTTAATTATTTCGATGGTATTTATGATAACCTCGAAGATTACCAGTACGTAATTGCTAATGCAGATGCCAATAACCAGAAATATTTCAAGGGCCCTGCAAAAGTGATGAAAGCCTATCTTTTTCAGGCTTTGGTTGACATGTATGGAAATGTACCTTACTCAGATGCTTTAAAGGGTGTAGGCTCCCTGGCACCTAAATTTGATGATCAGAAAGCGATATATGAAGACCTCATAAAATTATTGGATGAGGCGATTGTTGATGTCAAAGCCAATACATTCGCGAGCGCATTTTTAGGGTCTGATATCGTATTTGGTGGAAATACTAACAAATGGGCGCGTTTTGCCAATTCGCTAAAACTGCGAATACTGATGCACCAATCCCGTATTACCGGAAGAGATGCATATATCACTACTGAGATCAACAAGATTATTTCGGAAGGCAGTGGTTTTATTAGCGGTGAAGAAGTAGGTTCCGGTGGTCCATCTTTCTATATTGCAACAGCAGGTAAAATCAATCCGTTGTATGGCAGATATGCTTATGATGCCAATGGAACTGTCCTGGGTCTTGCACGCTTTCCACGCCCCACTAAATTTTTATTCGATGTATTGATAGCAAACGATGACACTTTCCGTTTAAAACGACTTGCCTATGCAAAAGGTGGAGAGAAAGGTTCTACACCAGGTGTAAGCACACAGCCTGAAGTTATTAGTAACTATGTAGGTGTACCCTTTGGTGTGGCTTCAGGTTTTACGGCTCCAGCCACTTCCTATATCGGACCAAGTTTGTTTGTTAAAGGAGAATTCAATAGGAAGTTAATTTTAATGACTGCTGCCGAAATTCAGTTTTCTCTTGCTGAAGCCAAGCAACGTTTCCCGGCAGTTTCTTTACCCGGTACTGCACAATCTTATTATGAAGAAGGGGTGAGACAATCCTTCCGCGCACTTGGGGTGGCGAATGCCAGTTCCCAGGCAGACGTACTGCTGAAAAGTGGTAAAGCTGACGCAGACTTTACAGCTTCACCAGATAAGTTACGTGCGATTGCCATTCAAAAATGGTTGGCCCTTGCTAACTTCAGCGGATTGGAGGCATGGACAGAATACAGAAAATCAAACCTGCCAGTAACACCACAGTCACCGGGTGTTACAACTTCAGACAGACCATTGAGACTCTACTATCCTAACACAGAATCTGGATCTAACTCCAATGTTCCAACAGGTATAGATCCTTTAAAAACAAGGTTATTTTGGGATGTTGATTAATTAGATATTGTAAGATACATATAACAACAAAAAGGGTCGGCAATTTTGCCGGCCCTCTTTGTTTTGCAGAATAAGGCATGTGCCTGTTTACGGTTTTTAAATACATTTGCACACAATTATTAATTTATGGAACAACAGCCCACCACCCAGTTAAATATAGAAATCAGTGAAGAAGTTGCAGAAGGATCTTATGCTAACCTGGCTATCATTACCCATAGCAATGCAGAGTTTGTGATAGATTTTGTAAACGTAATGCCGGGCACACCCAAGAGCAGGGTAAAGTCAAGAATTATTTTTACGCCCATGCATGCCAAGCGTTTTATGAAAGCACTCGAAGAAAATATTGAACGTTTTGAAGCGGCCAATGGTGCTATTAAAGATCTTGAACACATAGAAATACCCATGAATTTCGGCGGGCCCACGGCGCAAGCGTAACTGGATGCTGGATATTAGATACTGGATACTGGATACTGGGTTATTTAGGGGACTCGTGGTGTTTTTCAACGGATTGGAGGAATGCGTTGATCATCTTTCCCAGTATTACAATCTTTGCGTGAAGGTTTTGATATTGTGTTTCATTGACAAGAGATTTGGTATCCCAAAGGTTTTCTAAGTGATCAAGCGTTTCGTCATTGGACGATAGCGCATATATCAAAAACTTTATCCAGTCCTGCTTATACTTCCTTCTCCCATAACCTTCCACAATACAGGCTTTGACGGTTTTGGAAGATTTTCTGATTTGTGCTCCCTCTTCGAACATCTCAAATTTTGGTAATGTCAATGCCATCGCATGTATCTCTATCACCACTTCCCGCGCCAGCATCCATATTTCCAATTTCTTATAACTCATAAAAAAAATATTTAGCATCCAGCATCCAGCACCCAGCATCCAGTATCCAGCATCCAGTATCCAGCATCCAGTATCCAGCATCCATCATCCAGCACCTACAACAAACCTTCATCAGCAAAACTAAAATACCCCTCATTGCTTACGATGATATGATCCATGATTCGGATATCCAGAAAGGAAGCGGCCTGTTTTATTTTCTGCGTTAATAATTCATCTGCATGGCTGGGTTGTAAGTTGCCGCTGGGATGGTTATGGCAAAGAATGATGGCGGTAGCTTCATGTTCCAATGCCTTTCTTAAAATGATACGCGGATCGGCCACCGTACTCGTCATGCCACCTTCACTGATAATCTCTGTATGGGTTACTTTATTACCCCTGTTTAAAAACACTACCGCAAATACTTCCTTTTTTTTAAATTCCAGTGTGGCACGCAGGTAATCAGCTATATCACCGCTGCGGGTTATATATTCTTTTTTAGAATTATTGGCAGAGCGCCTGATGCCCAGTTCTAATGCTGCTGCAATGGTGATGGATTTGGCTTCGCCCAGCCCCTTAATATTTTGTTTCACCATTTCTTTTATACTAAGTCCGGCTAATTTCTGCAGGTCGTTATTTACTGATTGCAGCAGGGCTTTGGCAACATCAAGTGCTGTTTGTTCCTTTGTGCCGTTATTAATGAGGATGGCCAGCAATTCAGAATTACTGAGTGTATCGGCTCCTTTCATCAATAACTTCTTCCTAGGCTGGTCATCTTCGGCCCATTCTTTAATAGAAAATTTACGCATAGCAAAAATTAATACATAATCAAATTACAATTTCTTAACCTAATCTCTATCTTCGCGGCACATCCTCACTTATTATGAACCCATCCGTTAAGATATTCTCCGGCACCGGTTCGCAGAAGCTGGCTGAGAAAATTGCGCAACGATTTGGCGCCCCCATCGGTAAAATCAATATCCAGAAATTCAGCGATGGAGAATTTCAGCCCATCTTCCTGGAAAGTATTCGCGGTGATTATGTTTTCTTAGTGCAGAGTACCTATGCACCTACCGATAACCTGATGGAACTATTGTTGATGATTGATGCAGCCAAAAGGGCCAGCGCACATAAAATCATTGCCGTAATTCCTTATTATGGTTTTGCGCGGCAGGACAGGAAAGACAAGCCCAGGGTGGCTATCGGTTCAAAATTGATTGCTACTTTACTCGAAGCTGCCGGTGCAGACAGGATCATTACCATGGACCTTCATGCGCCACAGATACAGGCTTTTTTTGATGTACCGGTGGATCATCTTGACAGCTCAGCGATTTTTATTCCCTATATAGAACAATTGAAACTCGGCAATCTTTCCTTTGCGGCGCCTGATGTGGGCAGTACCAACCGTGTACGGGAAATTGCCAGTTATTTTAATGCCGAAATGGTAATTTGTGATAAGCACCGTAAACGTGCCAACGAAATTGCCAGTATGGTGGTAATAGGAGATGTTACTGACAAAGACATTATTCTGGTAGATGATATCTGTGATACGGGCGGCACGCTGGTAAAAGCTGCCGGGCTGCTGAAAGATAAAGGCGCCAGGAGTGTAAGGGCACTTATCACACACCCGGTATTAAGTGGTAAAGCCTATGAAAACATTGAGAACAGCGTTCTGGAAGAACTGGTGGTTTGCGATACAATTCCGCTGAAACATGAATCCGCAAAAATTAAAGTCATTTCCGTGGCCGATCTTTTTGCCATTGCCATACGTAATGCCTATGAAAATAAGAGCATTACAAGCCTGTTTATTCATTCCCAGCTTCGGGGACGGGATAAATAATAAATAATAAATAATAATTAGTAATTAGTAATTATCTTTTAATCAATTGGTTAGCTACTATTAATGGTTCTTTATCCCGACAATTATTAATTGATAATTGTTAATTACTAATTGCCTTTTCCCTACCTTTGCCGTCCTAAAAATAAAACAATGAAAACAATTACAATCGAAGGTCACCTGAGGACCGAGCATGGCAAAAAAGCCGCCCGCCAGATTCGCTCTCAGGACAATGTGCCGGGTGTAATTTACGGGGGTGCTGAAGAGGTAAATTTTTACGCTTCTGCAAAGGCTTTTAAGCCTTTGGTGTACACTGGTGAATTTCAGTTAGCCGACGTAACCGTAAACGGCAAAACATACAAATGCATTTTGAAAGATCTGCAGTTTGACAAGGTGGAAGATTCACTTATTCATATTGACCTGCTGGAACTTGTGGGCGATAAAAAAGTAGTGGCTACTTTACCTTTAAAGTTTACAGGTGTTTCTGTGGGTGTGAAAGGTGGTGGTAAACTTGTTACCAAAATGAAATCTCTAAAAGTAAAGGCATTGCCTAAAGACCTGAGAGAAACGATTACCGTAGATATTACTAACCTGGATCTGAATGGTAATATTCGTGTAGAAGATGTAAAGGTTGACGGAATGGAAATTCTGAACTCTCCACGTATTCCCATTGCATCTGTGGTATTAACACGCCAGTTGAAGCAGGAAGAAGCAACAGCTGTTGTGAAGGAAGAGAAGAAAAAATAATCTCCACAAACTGAATAGTATTCTGAGCCCGGCATTGTATGCCGGGCTTATTTATGTAGCTTCTGGAAGGGAAACATAAAAAGTGCTTCCTTTTTTTTCTATGCTCTCTACCCAGATGACTCCGTTATTTTTTTTAATAAATTCCCTGCAGAGTTTTAGCCCGAGGCCGGTACCTTTCTCATTGGCCGTGCCGTTTTTTGACTGTGTATTCTCGCGGTTGAATATCGAGGTTACCATTTCAGCACTCATACCTATTCCGGTATCAGCCACTTCAATGATCACTTTTTGTTCCTTTGCATGAGCCCGTATAAGAATGGCACTGCCGGGAAAACTATATTTGATTGCATTGGAGACGAGGTTTCGCAGTATCAGCAACAAATGATCAGGGTCTACCAGGATGAACTGTTCGGCCCCTTCCAGTTCTATGGTAAGGTTCTTCTGCTCGAGATTTTGTTTAAACAGGATCATTTTTTTTGCAAGCACAGCGGCCAACGCCGTTTTTTCTGGCATTGCTTTTATTCCCTGAAACTGGCTCAGGCTCCATCTCAGCAGGTTATCAAGGGTACTGTGTAATTGACCCACTTCAAGAGATAGATTGGCAGATATTTCCTTGAATTGTTCCGGCGACAGGTATTCTCTGTTAACCAGATCAAGTGCGTTCTTTAATTGCCCAATGGGCGAACGGAGATCATGCGCAATAATGGAAAACAGCTTTTCCTTAGTATCATTTAACCTTTGCAGTTCGCCGTTCTTTTCTTCAATTTGCTTCTGGTAACTGATCTGTTCCGTTTTAAAGAACAGTAGGGCAACAGTCATAGTAATCAATGCCCAGCAGATATTAAAAATAACCCTGCCCGAAGGAACGACATCGTATACATACGAACTGTTTAAGAATATTTTAACCCCAATAAATAATATACAACTCACCATCGAGATGGCTACCAGGTATTTTTTTTCATTGAAGTAGATAATGATAATGATCAGGTTGGCTATCAGGTAATATTCACCTCCGTTCCTGAATAAAACAGCCTGAGCGGTAAAAAGTACACAGGCAAGGAAAGTCAGGAGTACCCTGCTTAGTAAAAATTTCCCCCGGCTATTGATGAAAAGTATCAGGATTCCCCCGATAAAAATCAAGAAATTGAAGACTGCCAACAGGATTTTATGCTGAACGAAGTTGAGCGTAGTGAAAAAAATATTTAGGGGAATACCAGCGGCCACTACCAGGTTCATTACCTGTGTCTTTGTCTTCTCATGAAACTCGGATTCGCCGGAAAGACCAATATTGGCAACTCTTACCCCAAAAGTATAAAACCTCTTAAAAATCGATCGAAACATTGGATTCTGTTTTGCCAGCCAGTTGTGAAATTACGCTTTGGAAATTTAATTACGGCACTTCTAAACGAAAAAGCCATTCTCAAAAGCATCTAAATAACTATTAACCAATATCCTCTTTTGCAAATCTCGGTTAACAGGCTATTTTGGAACCCGTATGCTTATTGTGCTGCTCGTGGGCCTGGGTGGTATTGGCGAGG
>JBBRHM010000141.1:0-9071 GCA_038222655.1 Chitinophagales bacterium
AAAACAGCATTTATACCTACGGGAACAGTATCCTTCGTGAGGGTTTTTTCGGCCTTGAAAGAAGTAGTGATGACCCGGTTTTCAATCCAATAAGGAATTGTATCTATGTATAGGAATAATGAAAAATAATCCAGGTCCTCTATGCGACTGGAACTTGCTAAAGCGCAGAACCACCGCTTTATTCCAGGGAACATCGATCTTAATCACACAAAAGCAATCATAATAGAGATTATAAATGTACATGCAGCTATTATGCCGCATTCTTTAATGGTGGTAATGGAATACATGGAGAGTATCCATACCAGTCCAATAGCCTTAATAATAACATATATGAGTCCCGAAAATAAACTTTTGCTTCTCACCTTAAACCTCACTATAATTCTATGAAGACGAATTGGAATTTTAATCCTTCCACACACGTAAAGCTAACAGGATTATCGCATTTTTTGTTACACAATTATGTCAATTTGTTATATCAATCACAGGTTTTACTAATTTGGTTTAATAAATCAGTTAGATGATATTTTTAACATTGTTAATAAAGTACAGATTCAAACAGTTGAAATTTTTTTTAGTCAATTAATTAGCAAAAAAACTTTTGGTTAACCTATTGTTCCACAACTCGATATTGATTTAGGATCAAGTATCAAAACAATTTTCTAGCATTTTAAAGCAGATCTTTTATTTGCTACTATAAATTTCAAAAGATATGTTTCTTGCTTTTAATAATCTTATCTTCATTAAGTTGAGGTTTTATAAGCTGACGATTCAAGTAACGGGAAAAACTGATATTAGATTGAATAAAAATTACTTACAAGAATTATGAAAAAGAAAATTAGCAAACAAGCAGTATTAAACATCTGCATTCAAAAGCAAGAAGAGCAGGTTGAAAATTTTTACAATCGGGTAACTTCCATGAAATCTGATATCAATAATAAAGACTTCTCTGCCAGTCAGAGTGAAGATCGCAAAGCGGGTAAAATAGAAATGCTGAGAATTTATGAAAATGAGCTGGACTTTTCTACCATTGACCTGCACTACCTTAAGTCCTTAAACTCCATCGATGAATATTCAACAGTTCAGACGGGAGCTTTGGTTATAACAAATGAAACCCTATTTTATATAGCCATTTCTACCGGTAGATTTGAAATCGATGGGGTAACTGTTATTGGCATTTCTGTCAAGGCGCCCATCTATAACGCTATGCAGGGGCTGGCCAAAGGCGATTCATTTAAATTTCATGAAATGGAATATTTGATTCAAGAATTATATTGACCTTTAACTAGCCGAATCAGGCACAGTTTGAACTGGTATTAAAAGGAACAGGGCTGGGTTTATCATTATTCATTTGTACGGTTGCTATTTTTACTGCGGTTGTTGTTTGCTTTATTCAAATCCGTTTGCAATTCAAAAATCTACATTGCACTAAAGCCAAAACGTCAAATAAAATTTAGACGAACCTAATGCGACGCAACGATTATGTTATAAATATAAATACCAGTAGTCTAAGAAATAAATGTGCACAACGTATAAATTAAGTTTTATTAGGTTTTTATCATAAAAAAAATGAAAAAGCTACGCGTAACGTGTATATGGGAACTTTTGAAAAATGCAAGTGCCGGATTTGGTAAACACAAAGTTTTAAAATTAAGTGCATCGCTTGCATTTTATACCATTTTTTCAATTGGTCCAACATTGCTTGTTTCTATATTTACTGCTGATTTATTTTGGGGACGGAAGGCAATTGAAGGGACCATTTATAAACAAATTAGTGGTTTGGTGGGTACAGAAACGGCTTTGCAGATACAGAGTATTATCCAGAGCGCTTCAGTAAGTGGCAACAGTTTTACCGCTATCATCAGTTTTGTAACACTAATAATAGCAGCCACCACAATGTTCACCGAAATGCAGGATTCAATAAACATGATTTGGAGTTTGAAGGTAAACCCCCGCAGTAGCTGGTTGCGCATGGTAAAAAACAGGCTTCTCTCTTTTTCAGTTACCGCAAGCTTGGGATTTCTTTTACTTGTATCTCTTTTAATAAATACTTTACTTGAAGGGTTTATGAGTAAACTTCAACAAATGTTTCCTCACAGTGCTATTGTGGTTGTCTATGTAGTTAATCTATTGGTTACACTATTAATTGTTGCATTATTATTTGCAATTATTTTTAAGGTACTGCCTGATGCAATTATTAGCTGGAAAGATGTGGTTACAGGTTCAATATTTACAGCAGTATTATTTATGATTGGAAAGTTTTGCATTACACTCTATATAAATAACAGAAACATCAGTAACAGTTATGGCACTGCGGGTTCTTTGGTAGTATTGTTATTGTGGGTTTATTACTCGTCGGTCATATTATATTTTGGCGCTGAGTTTACCAAGGTCTACGCATTAAAATATGGTTCTGTAATTAAGCCAAAATATTATTCAGTTACCATACAATCTGTTCAGGTAGAAAGCGGCGAAAGCAGTGTGCAACACAATGAAGAAAACACAAAAAATATAGAGAAAGAAATGCAAAACAAGGCAGACGAGGCAAAAAGGAATGGTTGTTAGATATTGTCCAAATTTATATTTTGGATAGTAGCCTTTGCATTTCATATATTCATTGTTGCGTCGCAATCACTCCATCTGCAGGTATAACGGCATCTTACGATTTCAAAAGCAAAGTTAAAAACTACTTGTAAAACGTTCTTTTGCAAAATCTTTTTTCAACCTAAAAAAATTACAGAATGAATGAAATTTTGAAACGACTGGAAGTGTACTATGTGTCATTCTTAAAAATGGTACCCCGTATCGGGCTTGCTATTTTAATTTTTATCATAGGCATTTTTATTGTGAGTTTGCTTACCACCCTTTTTCAGAAAAGGGTAAAAAGAAAATCATACGACCCATTAATGACCGCCTTTTTGGCAAAAGCAGTTAAAGTAGTTTTGATGATCTGTGTCTTTCTTTTTACACTTCAGGTTGCCGGGTTAAGTGGTATTGCTGGAGCCATTTTAGCAACTGCCGGCGCATCAGCAGTAGTATTAGGTTTTGCTTTTAAAGATATAGCCGAAAACTTTTTAGCGGGTATAATCCTTGCCTTTAACCGTCCTTTTCATATAAATGACACCGTACAAATTGAAACCGTTTTTGGAAAGGTAAAGTCCATGGAATTCAGGTATACCAAAATCGCCACTTTTGATGGAAGAAATGTATATATACCTAATGCCGACGTACTTACCAAGCCTGTATTTAATTATACAGAAGACGGCTTTTACCGTACAGATTTTGTTGTTGGAATTGCTTATGAAAATGATATCGAAAAAGCGAAAGAACTTATTGTTTCATGCTTTGATGAAGATGAGAAAATAGTAAAAGACGAATTGCATGTGAACTTTGTTACCGAAGAAGAACTCGCCTCAAGTACCGTAAATCTGAAAGTATATTTTTGGGTGACCACGGAAGACTTCAGGCGTGGCACCTTACAAACCCGTGGAAGATTAATTAAAAAAGTAAAAACAAAACTGGAAGAAAACGGGTTTAATCTTCCGGCTAATATTACTGAGCTTAAATTTTACGACGCTTCAAATCCTATTTCGGTCATGACAAAAAAGGATGAACCCAAAAACAACAGTAAAGAAAACTAAAGAAGCGATATCATAAAAAGATAAAACATGTTTTATGTTCGAGGTGACAAGCTAAATACCACTTTTGAACCATCTGGGGCAATAGCAAGTATTTGAATCATACCATTTTGAGCACCCAACAGGGCCATATCAATATCTTCCGGATTGTTAATTGGCTTGCCATTGGTAAAAGCAATGATAGTACCCGGGAATAAAAGAAGAGAATAAAAATCTATTCGACCCTCATTTCATTATTTTAATACTCCTTTAAGATGGATTTATATTCCGTTATACAAATGTCAATAATCATCCAACAGATAAAAATTTGTTTCCAGACAGTGCCAATCATGAAACCCTGGAGCATTTTCGAGCATTTCCTTATCTCTTGTGAAAATAATTTTTCGCATCTCACCTTAAAGTGCCAAATATTAATAAAGCTAAATTGTAATTGACTTTTATAGGTAAAGTTAACCTAGGTATCCCCTTTTTTTATTACACAATTATATCAGTTTGTTATATGAATTACAGGTTTTTCATTTGCTTTAATAAATCATTAATTGATATTTCTTCTAATATTACTAATATAGCGCAGATCCAACCCGGTCAAATTTTTAAGCTAATTAATTAGCAAAAAGGGGGAATTTTTAGTACCTGTTGTTACATAACTCACTATTGATTTGTGATCAAGAGTAAAAACGGTCTTCTAGTATATAAAAGGAGTTCGTTCATTTGAAAAAAGAAGCACAAAAAAATTCAGATAAACTGACTAAAAAAAACTACACGCTTTTGAAGAGATAATTTAAACGCAAGTGAATTAGGAGATCAAATTCAAGATGACCCGTTTTTTATGGCCTGAATATTTGCTGCAACAAAGTAAACAATTGAGGATGTTTTTCCTTCATTAAGTGTGGGTTTTTAAAAAAGTATTCGGCAGCTACCGCCAGAAATTCTGTTTCATTAGTTGCCCCATATGGATTTATATCAGAATGGGAGGATTTAATAAGCTCCATTTCTTTATGCATGCGTTTGAGCCAGGGAATCGCATACTGGTGTTGCAAAAGATATTCGGGCAACCCATCTATTGATCCATCTGCTTTGTCAATTAAATGCACAAATTCATGTATGGCTGTATTGAATGTTCCGTTATTATTTAAAAAGCCATTGCGCAGATCCTGTTTTGAAATAATCATTACATCCTGCATCGCGCCATTGCCCACCATTCCAAGTGTATCACGTCCTTTACCTGTCAACCTGAAATCTTCGTTAAAAGAATCCGGATAAATCAAAACTTCATGAATATTCCTGTATTCCCAACCCGTAAAAGCAAAAATGGGTATAATAGCCGCAGACGCAACCAGTGTTCTGTCCAAGTCTTCAACCGTTGTTTTTATACCGGTAATACGGACCTTATCCAAAAACTTTCTTAGCGAAAGTTCGAATCTTATTTTTTCTTCAGTTGGTAGTTCCCGGTAAAATGCAACATGCTGCTGCAACAACTGCTTTTCTGTTTCAATGGCAGGTTGTAAAAGTGGCTTACGTTTTTTAAATAAAGGAAATAAAAATTTCCCAATAATGAAAAGACAGACAATAAATACAACAGTTTGCATGTACAAAGTTATTTATTATTTCAAAGGATATCACCTATGTTAACCTTAACTTGTAATTGAACCCATTCACGAATTCAAGAAATTATCTAACATCAGTAAGCCTCCTTTTTATGTACAGCTTCTGGTCCTTTAAAAAAAACATACAATATATCATAATAACGAATTCAGTTTTACCCAACCATTTTGGGAAAACAGAACATATTACTATCTGGCTTAAGTACAGAAGGGCGACGATCTCCTGGTTGGCATTGATCTGCCTACTCAATGTATTACAAGCATTACTTTGGACAGGAACTGATAAATTATTTGTATGAGGTCATTACCTGTTATTAATCCCCAGGGGACAGATGCCGAGATGCTGGATAACTTACTGCGCGAAACATTTCCTTATTTTTTGCATGAAGTAAACGAAACAACTGGCCTCATAGCAGACAAGACTATGCCAGGCTCACCATCAAGCATAGCGGCAGTCGGTATGGGTTTGAGCTCCTATGTTGTCGGGGTAAAAAGAAACATTATATCACGCGGAGAAGCAATACAAAGGACATTAAAGATTTTACGGTTCTTTTATAACAGCCACCAGGGCTTAGAGGCAAACGCGACAGGCTTCAAAAGGTTTTATTACCATTTCCTTGATATGAAGACTGGTGAACGTGTTTGGGATTGCGAATTATCAACTGTTGACTCTACTTTTTTTATTGCAGGTGCATTAACAGCTGCTAATTATTTTTTGTCGGATACCAAAGATGAAAAAGAAATACGCGAATTGGCAGATGCTTTGTATCGCCGTGTTGACTGGCAGTGGGCCTTGAACGGTACGAAAACAATCTGTCTCGGCTGGAAATCCGGCAGTGGTTTTCTGCCTTATCACTGGAATACGGATTACAGTGAAGCATTACTCATGTACACGCTTGCTATGGGATCACCCACTTTCCCCATCGGTGCAGAAGGATACAGGCAGTGGACGGCAACTTTTCAGTGGAAGAAATTATATGGCATAGAACACCTGTATTCAGGTCCACTGTTTATCCACCAACTCTCGCATGTATGGATTGATTTTCGCGGTATTCATGATGACTTTAACGGAAAGGTAGGAATCGATTATTTCGAGAACAGCAGGCGTGCTACCCAGGTGCAGCAGGCGTATGCAATAGAGAATAAACCCGGTTTCCTGCATTATGGTAAATACTGCTGGGGCTTTACAGCGAGCGATGGTCCGGGGGAAGAGTCTGCTACCATCAATGAGAAACTTCGCACGTTCTATGATTATATCGCCCGTGGCGCACCATTCGGTCCGGATGACGGAACGGTGGCTCCCTGGGCAGTTGTGGCATCGCTTCCTTTTGCACCAGACATTGTGTTAGATACGATTCGTCACGCCATAGAAAGACTGGATCTGAAAAAGCACAAGTGGTACGGCTTTGATGCAAGTTTCAACCCGACCTATCCTGTTAAAACACAAAACCACATTGGATGGGTTTCGCCCTGGCAATTTGGGCTGAACCAAGGACCGATCATTTTAATGATAGAGAATTATGAATCGGGTTTATTATGGGAGATAATGAAACGCTGCCCATATATTAAAGCGGGCTTGCTGGTAGCAGGATTTAGCGGTGGTTGGCTAAACACAGAAAGATAAATAATGAATTGACTTTCTTTGCTCTCACACAGTATTTTACCCGGGAGATAGAAAATATTTTTCTATAAAAACGCGACCATAACTTTTCTGGCTAACCTTCATATTTTATCTTCACATCACTATGAACTTCCAGTCCATACTTTCCTTCCTGGCATTGTCAACATTCACCCGGCCGGATGCAGTCGAAACATTGCTCATCACCCATCATAAAAAATGGGCATCACAGTTTGATCATTGGACAATGGAATCCACTCTAAAAAGACTGGAAGGAGATTACTGGAATTTTTTAGTACGTGTGCATTTTGCCTGCATTGCCATACTCCTTTTTATAACTCTTCTTTTTATTAAAACCGGTTTGCCTTTGTGGCAAATCGCTGCTGGTTTCATAGTTATCTGTTTTGTACTTTTTGTGATCTTAAAAGGCCTCTTATATAAACCCCGCTATGAACAGCATTTTGTCCCTTTGTTACATAACAGCCTGCAACATTTGACCGCCACCGATAGAGAAATGCTTTCCAAAGCTAAATCGGGGCAATACAAGGCTTTTACTTTACTACTTATCCAATACGTTTTCCAGAAGCTTTCCGGATGCTCTAAATTATCAGATGGTAAGATCCAAAGAGAACTGCTTTGCCGTCAATATGGGATCAGCAATGATACCCTCGATGCGCCGCTTAAAAACCTGCTATCAAAACCTTACGATGAGCAGCATCTCAAAATGCAAACACAGATCTTAGATTATTTTGGGGAGGCGAAAGATTATTTTGATGCACTTGGCAGCAAGGCTGCCATAGATTTACTGGAAGAAATGAAAATTGCTGTTCTTCATGGCAAGAAATTACCCTTTTGAGAAATCTCAAGTATACTTAAAGCAAGGGTGCTTCCTATTTAGCTGAATTTTCCGGGAAACAAATAACTATGAACGAGTTTCCCATGATGTTCCCTTACTCCCAGGCGGAGTTTTGGGAAAGAATGACAACAGTGGTGGAAAAGGTAGTGGAAGCCAAACTGTCTGCGCAAAAGAGTCCCACCCATACCGATCACTTACCTGACAAAGCGCTTTTAAAAGCCAGCGAAGTCTGTACCATCTTCCAGGTTTCCAAACCCACTCTTTACGGCTGGATGAAGCAAGACAAACTGAAAAGTTTCAAGATCCGCTCGCGCCGTTATTTCTCGCGCACCGATATCGAAGCTGTGATCAATCAAAACAATTCCCATCAACCCTCTTAAATTTTACAGACATGAACTGTGAACAAGCGAACCGTATTGATCTGGCCGGCTACCTGTCAGATCTTGGTCATTCCCCTGCAAAAGTGCGGGGCATCAACTGCTGGTATCATTCTCCACTGCACCCGGATAACACACCATCCTTTAAAGTAGACCGTGCTAAAAATACCTGGTATGATTTCAGTTTAGGTAAAGGTGGAACACTGGTAGATTTTGTATGTGCATTGCACGGCTGCGATATCTCCCAAGCACTCCACAAAATCGAATCAAAAGAACCACACATTAATCTTTCTTTTCCGCGGCAAAAAAGACCGGAGCCAACGGAAGATAATAGCATTAAAATTTTACAGGTATCCGACCAGCTAACTGATATGGTTTTGCGGCGTTATTTAAACCAGCGGAATATTGTACGAGAGATTGCTGAAAAATTCTGCAAGGAAGTCACTTATTTGGCCGGTGAAAAAAGGTACTCAGCCATCGGGTTTAAAAACAATGCGGGGGGTTATGAATTAAGGTCGCCCAATTTTAAGGGATCCTCATCGCCTAAGTTCATTTCGTATCTGGATAATGGAGCAGATTCAGTGAGCGTTTTTGAAGGCTTTTTTGATTTCCTGACTTATCAATCTACCCACCGAAATCAGGAACAAAGCCTGACCAATTTCCTTGTACTGAATTCCCTTTCCTTTTTCTCCCGCAGTTTACTGCTTATGGAAAAGCATGAGCACATTCACTTGTATCTGGACAACGATAAAGCTGGACAAGAATGCACCAGGCAATTACAGCAAAGGCATGATAAGGTGACTGATGAAAGTAGGCTTTACCAAGGCTATAAGGATCTTAACGAATGGGCGGTTGAATTTGGTAAATCTCAAAAGCTTAATCATTCAAGAGGTCGGCATTTATGATCATTTTTTAAGTGTAGCGAGCGGTGTTTTTGTTGCACAAAAACGCTCCGCTCGCTTTTGACTCCCGTTGGTCGCA
>JBBRHM010000142.1:0-8957 GCA_038222655.1 Chitinophagales bacterium
GTCCCGTGTTAAGCCAACCACAGTTAATAGTTTGTCAAATTAAATTAGTTTTCCAACTTAAATCAAATCGAGGAAAACTTATTCCGTTTTTTCTACGAAAAGGTTTTCGTAAATTAAAAGAGATAACTAGCGGGTTGGCAGTAAATTAGACATCTTCTTTTGCCAAAAGACTGCCAAGTGAAAACACAGAGTTTCATTAATGTTGCAACATCTAATATTCAGATTGCCTGTTTCAATATTTTATTTGTAAAATTTCCTTTTTATTTTCGTTTATCACCCCGATCCCCTCTTTTTTTTTCATACATTTTTTTTGTCAATGTGTTCGTGACACATGATAGTCGAACCTTTTTATCAATCATTCTTTAATCAACAGTTATGTTTACATCCCCGATTTCGCGATTTTTCCTATTTCCTTTTGTATGCCTGCTTGCATGGGCGTTGCAGACAACATCCTTGTTTGCTAACCCCGATGGAAAGTTAAAAAACAGCCGGGTATTGGTATATACCAAAAACGGTAAGGGTTATGTGCATGATAATATACCTTCTGCAGTTGCCTGCATAAAGGAATTAGGCGTAAAAAATTCTTTTATAGTAGAGGTTACGGATGATCCATCTGTGTTTACAGAAGCCGCGTTACAAAAGTATTCCATGATTATTTTTACCAGTACCAATAACGATGTATTTGACACAGATGTGCAGCGTGTAGCTTTTAGAAGATATATAGAAGCAGGTGGTGGCTTTGTAGGTGTTCATTCAGTAACGGGTACTGAAAGAAACTGGAAATGGTTTAAACAAATGTTGGGTGAAACTTTTTCGTGGCACGCCAAATTTCAAAAATTCAGTATCATAAAAATAGATCCTGCACATCCTTCCATGCAAGGCGTTCCGGCCATATGGGAAAGAGAGGATGAGTGTTATTTCGGAAAAGAATTGTATCCGGGTATTAAAGTGTTAATGGCGCATGATGTGCGAACCTTAAATACTACTGATAAAGTGCAGGATAGCCTGCTGCAAAAGAACCTGGGGTCTTACGCAGATTTTTATCCAGCCGTTTGGTACCAACAGTTTCAGGGAGGAAATATCTGGGTTACCACGCTCGGACACAACAAAGAAAGCTACCAGGATCCTGTATATAAGAACCATTTATTACAGGGTATTACATTTATTGCCAGCCAGTATAAAGGATTAAATTATGCACATGCACATGCCACTTCAAAAGATGAGGCACTTAGAAATTAGCAGTACTGAAACAAAATATCATCATCATGAGAATTATATATGTACTAACGGGAATCTTCCCTATGCTTAGTAGCTATGCACAGCAACCTGTAAAGCTTATAACCCTTGACCCGGGGCATTTTCATGCGGCCCTTGTTCAAAAATCCATGTACCCGCAGGTGGACCCCACCGTACATGTATATGCAAAAAAAGGAGTGGATCTGCAGATGCATCTTGACAAGGTCAATGTGTATAATAGTGATACCAAAACGCCAACACACTGGAAAGAAGTAGTATATGCTGGCGATGATTATTTAGCAAAAATGTTGCAGGAAAAAAAAGGGAACGTAGTGGTGCTGGCAGGTAATAATCAATTGAAAACTGACTATATTTTAGGCGCTGTTAAGGGAGGATTTAATGTATTTGCAGATAAACCCATGGTGATTAATGAGAAGGGATTCATGCAACTGAAACAGGCATTTGCGGTAGCTGCCAAGAATAAGCTGCTGCTGTATGATATCATGACAGAACGCTACGAGATTACTACTATTTTGCAAAAAGCGTTCTCTATGGAAAATGGTTTATTCGGAACGTTGCAAAAAGGAACCCTTACAGAGCCTGCTGTTACCAAGGAAAGCGTGCATCATTTTTACAAATATGTTTCCGGTGCCGTATTAACACGCCCCGCCTGGTTTTTAGATGTGGCACAGGAAGGAGAAGGCATTGTGGATGTAACCACTCACCTGGTTGATCTTGTTCAGTGGGAATGTTTTCCGGGTATTGCCTTAGATTATCAAAAAGATATTAAACTGAATACTGCCAAAAGTTGGCCCACGGTTATTTCGAAAGCGCAGTTTACAGAACTCACCAAAAATGAAGTGCTTCCTGCTTACCTGCAAAAATACACGGATACTAAAAATAATATTAGTGTGCGGTCCAATGGAGAAATCAATTATACCATCAAAGGCGTGCATGCAAAAGTATCTGTGATATGGAATTATAAGGCACCCGATGGAACCGGCGATACACACTATTCCATTATGCGGGGCACAAAAGCAAACCTTATCATCAAACAGGGTGCAGAACAGCAATATAAACCCACTTTATATATAGAGCCGCTGGTAAACACAGCACAATATGAAAAGGAAGTGCTAAAAATAGTTGAAAAAATAGCCCTGAAATATAAAGGAGTTAGCTTACAGAAAAACGCAAAGGGCTGGGAAGTGATCATACCCGAAGTTTTTAAAGAAGGACATGAATCACATTTTGCACGGGTAACAGAAAAATACCTCGATTATCTTACACATCATACCATGCCTGCGTGGGAAGTTCCGAATATGCTGGCCAAATATTATACCACCACGCAGGCTCAAAAGTTAGCTGCGAAAAATTATTGATCATTTAAAATAAATATAATGAAACACTTTCCATGCGTTACAGCTTTATTGCTTGGCTTTTGTTTGAGTTTTTTGTTTACACAAACTTTTGCCCAGGCCAAAACGAATACCCTTCCCCAGGGTAGCTATAAAAATATTATGGAGATGCTTCGGGATGTACCGGGACTGGAAGTAAAAAGTTCTTCTGACAAAACAGGAGGCAGTATCCTTATCCGGGGAACAGGCTCTCTTAACAATCAGAAACCGCCATTGTTTGTAGTAGATGGCTCAATTTATAGTGGCAGTATTTCCAATATTAATCCACAGGATGTAGAAGGGATCAGTGTTTTAAAGGATGCAGCTTCTGCCACTGCTTATGGTGCGCAGGGTGCTGGTGGTGTAATTTTAATTACCACCAGGAAAGGTGAGGGTGTTTCCAGGCAGGCCTCCGTAACTAGTCATACTGAATCTGCCTATACTTATTTTATTGATCACAAAACCCCTTTAAAAATTATCGGACTTGATGACCAGGTAATTACAGAAGGCGTTATACAGGAGCAAAGAGACAGCATGCTTGTTTTTAAGAAAAGAAAAACGGAAATACTGGTGCCGATAAAAAATATTAAACGGGTGGAGATGGTGAGGGAATGATTTAGTTAGTGGTGAGTGGTGAGTAGTGAGTTGTAATCGGGTTTATAAAAATGGCTAACTGTTTTTTATTACTCACTACTCACCACTCACTACTCACCTTAACACTACATCGTTTTCGTAAATTAATATAGCTGAATGCAACAGCGGGTGCAGAAAAAAAACCAAATTCACTGTAAATAACTGCTTAATGGTTTCAGAGGATTTATTTTCCTTACAGGATAAAGTGATTGTTGTTACAGGGGGTACCGGCATCCTTGGTGGTGCTTTTGTAAAAGGGATTGCTGCCGCAGGTGGTATTGCCGTAATACTTGGCCGCAATACATCCGTAGCCAAACAACGCGTTGAAGAAATCATAGCCAGCGGTGGCAAGGCGTTTTACGTAACCGCAGATGTGCTCGAAGAACAAAGCCTTTTTAAAGCGAGGGATCTGATTCTTGAAAAGTACGGTACCATAGACGGATTAGTGAATGGTGCCGGCGGTAATATGCCCGAAGGCGTTTTACAACCCGAGGCGGATATTTTTTCGATGAACATTGACGGAATGAAAAATGCCATGGTACTAAATGTATGGGGTACGATTATTCCCACACAGGTATTTGGTGCGGTTATGGCAAAGAAGGGTAAAGGAAGCATTGTAAATATTTCTTCGGTAAGTTCCAAACAGGTAGTTACTAAAGTGCTGGGTTACAGCATGGGCAAAGCAGCAGTTGATTGCTATAACCAGTGGTTTGCTGTAGAAGTTGCCAACCGTTTTGGCGATGCCATTCGCGTGAATGCCATCATGCCCGGATTCTTTTTAACTGAACAAAACAGGACCTTACTTACACAGCCGGATGGCAGCTATACGCCAAGAGGAAATTCAGTTATTCAACACACACCCTTTAAAAGATTCGGTAAACCAGAGGAGTTAGTAGGCGCTTTAATTTACCTCTTAAGTGATGCGTCAAAGTTTGTAACGGGTATGCAACTGGGCGTTGATGGAGGATTTACGGTTTTCAGCGGTGTGTAATTTTAATGAATATTATTATGCGTGATTATTTTTTAACGGATGATTTTTTGCTGCAGGGAAAAATAGCGAAACGGTTATACCATGATTTTGTAAAGGACCTTCCTATCATCGACTATCATTGTCATTTGCCTCCTGATGAAATAGCTTCTAATAAAAAATTTTCAAATCTCACAGAGATTTGGCTTAAAGGCGATCATTATAAATGGCGTGCCTTACGCACATTAGGTGTTTCAGAAGACCTCATAACCGGTAATGCGCCGGATGACATAAAATTTGCCGTATGGGCAAAAATGGTTCCCCAAACTGTTCGCAATCCTTTGTTCCACTGGTCGCATATGGAACTGAAGCACACCTTCGGTATTACAGAATACCTTAATGAAAATTCGGCAGATGATATTTATCGTTGCTGCAACGAATTATTACAGAAAGATACACATACCACACAGGCACTTCTCAAGTCTGCTAACGTTGAATATATAGGAACTACTGATGAACCATGGGATAGCCTGCAATATCACCGTCAGCTTGCCGCAGAAAAATTTTCCATTCGTGTTTCGCCTTCTTTCAGACCTGATAAAGTGTTGATGATTGAAAAAGAAGATTTCTTTAAAAATCTGCAGGCATTAGCACAGGCGAGTGGTATAGCTATTAAAGACATGCCATCACTGCTGGAGGCTTTGCAGAACCGCGTTGATTTTTTTCATGCCAATGGTTGTCGTGTATCCGATCATGGATTAATTCAAATGCCGGGAAGTTTTCACTTCTCTGCCCAGCTGGAAACGGAATTTGCTTCTTTTGTATCCACAAAAAAAGGCAGCTATTCCAATCCCGAAGCTTTTATGGGCTATGTACTGGTAGAGTTGTGTAAAATGTATCATGCAAAAGACTGGGTGCAGCAATTTCACCTCGGTCCTATAAGAAACAATAATACCCGGCTTAATAAAAAATTAGGCGCAGACTGTGGCTTTGATTCCATTGGCGATTTTCCGCAGGCTTTGCAGATGTCCGTATTTTTTGATCATCTTGATCAGACCGACCAACTGGCTAAAACGGTTATCTATAATATCAATCCTTCCGATAATGAAGTGTTGGCTACTATGCTGGGTAACTTTAATGATGGCAGTATAAAAGGTAAAATGCAATTTGGCTCCGGCTGGTGGTTTCTTGACCAGAAAGATGGCATGGAAAAACAGTTGAATGCCTTATCCAATATGGGGCTGATCAGTACATTTATTGGAATGATTACTGACAGCCGCAGTTTTCTTTCGTTTCCGCGTCATGAATATTTTCGCAGAATACTTTGTAACCTGATAGGAGATGAAATGGAAAAGGGATTACTGCCGAATGATGAAGTCTGGATGGGAGGTATCCTTAATAACATATCTTATTATAACGCTAAAGAATATTTTAACATTTAACGCCTGCACATGAGAAAAATTTCATTATCCTTTTTGCTGATAGCCATGAATCTTTGCCTGGTATCGGCCCAGAAAAAAACAGACCAGTGGGAAAACCTTTTTAACGGGAAAGATCTTACCGGATTTAAACAACTTAATGGTAAAGCCAAATATGTTGTAGAGAATGGTGAAATTGTAGGTACAACTGTATTAAAAGAACCCAATACTTTTCTTGCAACAGAGAAAACATATGGTGATTTTATTTTTGAAGTAGACTTCAAAGTAAATGACAACATGAATTCCGGCGTTCAGTTTCGCAGCGAGATTAATGATGCGAATGATAAGTGTAATGTAACCGATAAACGCACGCCATTGCGTGTACATGGTTACCAGATGGAGATTGATCCTTCCAGCCGCGGATGGAGCGGTGGCATTTATGACGAAGCAAGACGTGGTTGGTTGTATTCCATGGAAAATAATCCTGCCGCCAAAACCGCTTTTAAAAATAATGCATGGAACCATTACCGCATCGAGTGCATTGGCAACAGTATCCGCACCTGGGTAAACGGTGTGCCATGCGCACATTTGATTGATGATATGACACCCAGGGGTTTTATTGCGCTGCAGGTGCATGCCATCAATGATCCTAAAAATGTAGGTGAGGAAATACGCTGGAAAAATGTGCGTATCCAGACAAAGAACCTGAAACCCTCACCCGATGATAATGTGTTTGTGGTAAATACACTGGTAAATAATATTTCGGAAGATGAGAAAAGAATGGGTGTAAGATTATTGTGGGATGGCCAAACTACTAATGGCTGGAGAGGTGCAGGCAAAGATTTTTTTCCCACAGGTACCTGGTTTGTAAAAGATGGCACATTCAATGTAGTGAAAGGTAAAAATGCAGAATCGCAGAATGGCGGTGATATTGTAACCAATGATGAGTTCAGCGCTTTCGATCTTCAGTTTGAATTTCAAATAAGCGATACCGCTAATTCGGGTGTAAAATATTTTGTTACTGAAAAAGAAAAAACCAGCGGTTCTGCCATTGGCCTTGAATACCAGATACTGGATGATGATAAACATCCCGATGGAAAACTGGGTTCTATTGGTAATCGGACGCTGGCATCATTATATGATCTTATCCCGGCAAAAAAGAATGGACGGGAGAAACTCCCAATCGGTGAGTGGAACCGTGGCAGAATCACTGTATTTCCTGATGGCCGCGTAGAACATTGGCTCAATGGCTGGAAAGTATTGGACTACCAGCGAGGCACACAATATTTTTATGCACTGGTTGCCCGTAGCAAGTATGCCAAAATACCAGATTTTGGTATGGCACCGAAAGGTCATATCCTGTTGCAGGAGCATGGAACACATGTTGCTTACAGGAGTATTAAAATACGAGAGTTAAAATAATTTTTTTGAAACACATAGGTGCATAAGGCAGGAAAGAAAACATACTAGTCTGTGTGCTCAAAAAATAAAAAATAAAATTATTTTTCATTTATAAACGATCATGCTATGCCAAATAACAGACGGGATTTTTTAAAAAAATCCGCGAAAGCAGCAGCCGGAACCTATATTGCTTCCATAGGTTTCAGCGCAAAAAGTTATGCCCGGATCATTGGTGCCAATGACAGGGTAAGAGTGGGAGTGGTAGGTTTTTCAGACCGCCACAGGAGTTCTCATATTCCTCCTTTTATGAAGTTTTACAAGGAAATGAATTTTGATATTGTATCAGTATCTGATCTATGGAAAAAAAGAAGAGATGAAGGTGCCGCGTTCCTCAAAGATAAAATGGGACACGATATCAATGCGTATAGAAATAACGATGAACTCTATGCTTCCAAAACCGTAGATGCTGTATTTATCAGCACAGCCGATTTTCAGCATGCCTTACTTACTATTGAAGCTGTAAAAGCGGGCTGCGATGTTTATTGCGAGAAGCCTTTTGCAGAAACCATGGAAGATAACCGTGCAGCATTGAAAGCGGTAAAAGCCTCTGACAGGATTGTTCAGATTGGTTCTCAGCGCAGAAGCGGTGCCAATTATAAAGCAGCCGCTGATTTTATACAGCAGGGAAAATTCGGACCCATCACCATGGTAGAATTAACCTGGAACGTAAACCAGCCGGGACGCTGGAGAAGACCTGATCTCGTGGCACAGTGTAAAGAATCGGATCTTGACTGGAAACGCTTTTTACTCAACCGTCCTTACGAAAACTTTGATCCGAGAAAATATTTAGAGTATCGTTTATTCTGGCCTTATTCATCCGGTATGCCGGGTCAATGGATGAGTCACCAGATTGATACGGTGCATTGGTTCTCTGGTTTGCAGCATCCCCGTAGCGTAGTTGCCAATGGTGGTGTATACCAGTGGAAAGATGGCAGGAAGAACTGGGATACAACCACGGCAGTATTTGATTATGGTCCTTCCAATGATCCAGCAACCGGTTTCCAGGTCGTATTTATGTCGCGCATGCATAATGGTGATGAGAACCCGGCGGAGATATATTATTCCAATGGCGGTGAGTTAAACCTCATGACCAATAAAGTATCTTCTAAAGGAGGTATGCGTGCAAGGGCGGCAGCTGAAATGCATATGCAGCCTAACCTGTTGCCAGACGTGAGCCTGTCTGATCTTGCAATAAAAGTAGAAGCTGGCGCCAACACCGGTGGTGATGCATTAACCACTGCACACGTGCGCAACTGGATGGAATGTATCCGCAGCCGTAAACAGCCCAATGCGCCTGTGGAAGCGGGTTATAGCCATTCTATAGCCAACATCATGACAACTGCATCGATCCGCACAGGCGGCAAAGCAACCTTCGACGAAAAGACACAGGAAGTAATGGTGAACGGTAAAGTGTTTAAATATTAGCGATTATTTTTTTTCCGCAGAGAACAAGAGAAGCAGAGATTGCACAGAGAGATAACAACCCTGTTTAATCTCCCTTCCTCCTGTTCTCTGCGGTTTTTTTTAGCTACCCTGCGAAACCGTTTGTCGAATGAATGAAAATCAAAAAGCAAGAGCAGCCGTATTATTAGGAAATTTTTTCTTTGGAACAAGTGTTATTGCAGTTAAACATATCAGTCCTTCACTCATTCCCCCCATCGCATTAACTGCGGTACGAATACTGGTTACCATGGTTTTGTTCTGGTCCATGTATGCAATGAAGCCCGTGAAGATGGGTATCACTCGAAAAGATATTCTCCGTTTATTTTTTTGCGCCATTGCGGGCATTACCCTCAACCAGACTTTTTCTATGCGGGGCATGTCATTGGCAAGTCCCATTCATGCTTC
>JBBRHM010000143.1:0-8913 GCA_038222655.1 Chitinophagales bacterium
CTGGTCTCTAAAGAAAAAATATCTCAATTCAACATACACCGAAGAGAGAAAGAACTTTGATCGGGCCATATGATAATGCATTAATTGCCACAAATATCCTCTTCCTGATTCATTCATTTTATAAAAGATGGGTAGTACAAACGTATTTGTAACTACCCATCTGTTAGTCCAACAAAATCAGTTTTGAAAAATTGTTCAAAACTTACCCGTGTTCGGCGAGTGCGTCATAATTCACATGTTCTTCTGCTATAACAGTTAATGACTCATCTGCTTCTTTCTCTTCCTCAAGTGTGGAATACAAAATCTCAGCTACATTTTCAAAACCCAGTGTTTTAGCCAGTTGTGTAAGGCCGCCATAAGTAGCAATTTCATAATGCTCTACTTTCTGCGCAGCCAAAATCAATCCCACATCTCTTGTTGCAGTACCCTCTTCTGTATCTTCTATAATACTTTCACCTTCTTTTACAATGCCTTCCATGGCTTCACATTTTTTTGCTACTGCTTTCTCGCCAAGCATTTCAAAAACCTGTTCCAGTCTAGATACATGCTCCTTTGTTACAGACAGGTGTTCTGCAAACGCGTCCTGAAGTTGGGTGGTAGTAGCTGCCTGTTGCATTTTAGGTAAAGTAGTTACTAACTTTTTTTCTGCCCAATAGATGTCTTTGATTTCATCTATAAAAAAATCTCTTAAAAGAGGATCCGTTTCCTTGTTTCCGGATTTAGAAGCCGCTGCTTTTTTAGTAGCTGTCTTTTTAGCTGCTGTTGCCATAATGTTTGATTTTAATTGTGAGGTGATAATAACAGAAACAGTCCATTTTTATGCCAGTACATTTTACAGCGAAACAGAAATTATTGGTAAGTAATTGTAGAATTTTTTACCTACACAATCGGGATTTTTTATTGTAAACCCATTGCCACAGATAATACAGAGTAGTACACAAAAAATCTATGAAACTCTGTATTACGAGGAGCCAAAAAACTTGTAATGTATGATTGGGGAAATCTGTATACAAAAAACAACTGAGTAACTTTTTTACACCAGTTCATAAAAAGGCACGAAGCTTGCTGCTATAAGATGATACCAATCACCACCATATGCACTGGAACCAACTAAAATGCGAGAAATTGGAACGTCGCGTTCTGAACTGGCTGACGGAAAAAGGTTTTCTAATGATTAAACAGGACTGGCATTATTGCCACGGCCAGGTGGATATTATTGCCTCCCGTTCAAACGAATTACACTTTATTGGCATTTCCACAAAAAGATCAAATGAAACAGGGTTTGCAGAAAAGGGAATAACCCGTAGGAAGATTGTATCCTTTCTTCAGGCCTCCCAGCAATATCTTAAAAGCCATCCGGAATGGAAAGAAGTGATCATTGATATACTTACGGTAACTTTTATAGAGGAGGAACCGGCAGATTACAGACTGGTAAAAAATATTCGTATTACCTAAATGCAGGCAGAAAAAATGCGATTAGAAAGGTTGTGGGCTGATGCTTGTCCATCCACCATCAATTATCAGGCTTTGGCCGGTGATGTGTTTTGCCTTTTCAGATACCAGAAATAAGGCCGCATTCGTTATATCGGAAACCGAAGCGGGTCTGCCCATTGGGGTTAAACTATCCCAGGTAGTTTTATAATCAGGATCTTCCATAGTTCTTTCCGTAAGGGTAGCGCCTGGGGCTATGGTATTAACTGTTATCTGGTAAGGAGATAATTCGATTACCAGGTTTTTGGCCAGCATTTCAAGACCGGCTTTACTCATGCCATATGCGGCAAGATTTTTATGCGCCTGGTGACCCGTTACTGATGACATAAATAATAAAGACCCTCCGGAACCCTGCTTTTTCATTTCTATGGCAGCCGCCTGAGCCAGAAAAAATGTACCCCGGAGATTTACTTCCAGAACCCTGGAAAAAGATTCGGGTGCATAAGTAAAGAAATCTCCAAACAAGGTAATACCGGCATTCGCAATCACTATATCAATTTTACCGAATTGGGCAACCGCTCGCGCTACCATTTGCCTGATGAAAAAAACATCACCGGCATCACCAGCATAAGCCTTACAGATGCCAGGATACTTTTCTTCCTCAATCTGCTTTACTGCAAGCACAGCCAGTTTTTCATCAATATCATTTAATAATACATTAGCTCCCTGCCTCACCAGTTCACGGGAAATATCCAGTCCTATCCCCTGCCCGGCACCGGTAACTATAGCGGACTTTCCTGTAAAATTCATATAAAGGATATTAATAAATGCGTAGCAAAATATTTTAAAATCCCATTTTACTTATTCACTAGTGTAAGAATCGTTTGTACAATAGCTTTAAAACCTTCAATCGTAACAGGCTTAATAAGGTATCCCTCGGCACCTGTCTGAAGACAGTAATCCTGATCCGCTTTTGAAGAAGAAGTGGTAAGAATCATTACAGGAATGTTTTGAAAAGAATCGGATTTTTTTAATTGAAGCAATATTTCTTTACCATGCATTTTAGGCAGATTGAGATCGAGGATAATGATTTCGGGGAAATTTTTGGACATTTTTAAATAGGGCAACACTTGATCCCCCTGAGGTATTACATTGCTTTGAAAAACAACATGATTATCTCGTAGTGCGGATTCTAAAAGATGTACGTCATCCGGATCATCTTCAACCAAAAGTATGTGGATTGGTTTTTGCAATTGAAAAATTAAATTTTATTGATAAATATAAGAATAGGGATGATACCAGAAAAAAAAGAATCTAAGAATTCTCATTATATAATCGGCATCGGTGCCTCGGCAGGGGGACTGGAGGCAATCCATGAATTTTTTGACAATATTCAGCCGGATACCGGTTTTTCATTTATTATCATCCAGCACTTATCCCCCGATTATAAAAGCCTGATGGGCGAACTGCTTGCCAAGCATACGATGATGCAGGTGCATGAAGCCACTGAGGACACTGTCGTAAAACCCAACTGCATTTATTTAATTCCCAGCAAAAAATTTTTAACCATCAAAGATGGTAAACTGCATCTTACTGAAAAAATAAAGACTACTCAGCCAAATAATGCCATTGATGTATTTTTTGAATCACTTGCCCTCGACAAAAAAGATGCTGCTGTGGGAATTATCTTATCGGGTACTGGTACTGACGGAACCAAAGGCATAGAAGCCATAAAAATAAATGGCGGCCTCGTAATTACACAAGACCCCATCACCGCAGGTTTTGATGGAATGCCCAACAGTGCGATCGGAAGTGGTTTTACAGACCTCATACTATCTCCAGATATGATGCCTGATGAAATGATGAGTTACCTGCAGGAATCACCTTTACTAAAGGCTCTGGGAGATTTTACGCAAAAAGATGAGATAATGCTTCGTGAAATATTGCAGATGGTGAAACAGTCTACCGGAAATGATTTTACACATTATAAACGTCCTACCCTATTCAGAAGACTATCCAAAAGAATGATGGAAGTTTCTGCGCGAAACATGGAGGAATATAAAAATCTGATTACCAATAATCCGGATGAGGTAAAAATACTGGGAAAAGATTTTCTGATTAATGTTACCCGGTTTTTTAGAGATACGGAAGCGTTCGATGCATTATGTACCCAGGTGATACCATCAATTATATCAGACAAAACAAATAAGGAACAGGTAAAAATATGGAGCATGGCCTGCAGTAGTGGTGAAGAAGCCTATAGCCTTGCCATTCATTTTGCAGAATACCTTGAGAAGCAAAAACTAACAGGCATCATCGTTAAAATCTTTGCTACCGATGTAGATACAGAATCATTGGAAACTGCTTCAAAAGGGATTTACCAGAAACAGATTGAAAAAGAAGTTCCGGCAAATATTTTGCAGAAATACTTTATTCAGGAAGAAAACAGCTATCGGATTATACCTGACATACGCAGAATGGTTGTATTTGCAAAGCACGATATTCTGAAAGATCCACCTTTCAGTAAGATGGACCTGATTGTTTGCCGGAATATGTTGATTTATTTTGACCCCTATATTCAGACGAAGGTTATGCAAAAAATACATTTTGCATTAAACATTCAGAGTTTTCTTTTTTTAGGATCCAGTGAAAACTTAGGGCCGCTTAACAATGCCATGGAAGAAATTAACCGTAAATGGAAAATATACCGCTGTGTATCCAAAACCAATATTATTCCCAGCGACACATTTGTAGTACCTCCTACAAATAAATTAACGCTACCTGCCACAGCTAATTCAAAGAGCGCCCTCAACAATCTTGCAGAGATATTTAAGAATACTTTGTTAGAGGACCGCATAATAGCAGGTATTTTTATTGACAAGAATTTTATCGTAAAACAGGCCATCGGAAATTTTAAAACCTTTCTTGAGTTTCCCGAAGGAAGTTTTCATTTCAATTTACTGAAAATGGTTTCGCCCGATCTTTCTGTGGCTTTGGGAGTTCATATAAGAAAGGCTATATCCCTAAATGAGAAAGTTATCGCAAAGAAAGTGGCCATTCATGAAAATGATAGCGTTAAACATATTAACATTATTGTTAAACCGCATTTGTATCCTAAAGACTATGCGCAGTCATTTATCTTTATTATTCTCGAAGAAACAGAAACACCCGGCAGGTATACTAAAACCATATACGACCCAACACTTGCCAACCATACCGAACAACTTGAAAAAGAATTACGTGAAAGCCGGGAGAATCTTCAGGCGATTATAGAAGAACTGGAAAGCGCCAATGAAGAACTACAGAGCACCAATGAAGAGATGATTTCCACCAATGAAGAACTCCAAAGCACTAATGAGGAACTGCAATCGCTCAATGAAGAACTTCATACCGTTAGCGCTGAACATCAAAATAAAATAAAAGAATTACAGGAACTGAATGATGACCTTGACAATTACTTCAGGAACTCAGATATCGGACAGGTATTTATTGATAAAAAAATGGTTATTCGAAAATTCAGTCCAGGTATTTATCCAATTATTAATCTTATACATTCAGATATCGGTCGTTCACTCGTAGATATCACAAACAACCTGCAGGAGGGAAATTTTATTAATGATATCAAAGCAGTAATTAAGTCGGGTAGTTCTTTTGAAAAAGAAGTGGTATCTGATTCACATCACTATTTTCTTATGCGTATTTCGCCTTATCTGAAAAAGGATAAGGATTTTGATGGGGCAGTAATCAGCTTTATTGATATTACGGAATCTAAAAAACTGGCTGGCATACTGGAGGGTGTATTTAACAGCAGTACTAACGGTATATCCGCCCAAAAAACGATTCGTGATAATAACCAGAAAATTATTGATTTTGAATACCTCGCGGTAAATACCGCTTTTTCGGATATGTTTGGTAAACCCGCAAATTCACTTATCGGGAAAACGATAAGTCAGGTATTTCCCGATATGGAAAAAGAACATAGGGACCTGTATGTAAAAGCCGTGGAAACAGGAAAAAGCGTAAAGGCAGAATACTATCAATCCAGCAATAAACGCTGGTATGAAATGATAGCTGTAAAAATGTTTGATGGTATTGTAACAACCCATCACGACATTACAGAAAGGAAAAAGTCTTCCGAAACTATTGCTACCAGTTACCAGGAATTGAAAAACACTTCCGAACAACTGGTAGATTCTAACCGGCAGCTGGAAAGATCCAATATGGACCTGATGCAGTTTGCCTCTGTAGCCTCACACGATCTTAAAGAGCCACTGCGTAAAATACAGGTGTTTGGTAATATTCTGACTGAAAAAGTGAAAGCGAAATTTAATCCGGAAGAATCCGATTACCTGCATAAAATTGTGAACGCATCCGGACGTATGCAAACGTTGATTGAAGATGTGCTCACCCTTTCTAAACTTTCCAATAATGAGGTTGAGAGAACACCAGTAGATCTATCCAAAATACTCACACGCATAGTAGATGATCTTGAAATAACTATCCATGAAAAAAATGCCAATATCCAGATAGCAGAATTACCGGTGATAGAAGGAGTTGAAGGTCAGATACACCAGGTGTTTCAGAATCTAATCAGTAATTCATTAAAATTTAATGATAAAAAAGTACCCAAAATTACCATTACGGAAAAACCGATTAACAAAGAAAATTTACATGATACCTGTATAAACGGTAATAGTAAGAATTTTGTTTGTATAGAAATTTCAGATAATGGTATAGGGTTTGAAGATAAATATGCGGATAAAATATTCGGCATTTTTCAAAGACTCCATGGAAGACAGTTTGACGGAACCGGTATTGGCCTTGCCATCGTAAAAAAGATTGTTGAGAATCACAGCGGATGCATAAAAGCAGAAAGCTATCCCGGAAAAGGAACAAGCTTTGCATTGTATTTACCTAAAAAAGTATAAGCTTACTTTTCCTTTAAAACCAGTAACTTACAACATAACATTATTACTATGGACAGAAAAAGTTCTGGAATTTTATATGGCCTGCTTGGCTTTTATACAATCCTGATTAGCTGGCATTATAACCATAATTTTCTGCTACTCATTATACATTATGTATTCTGGCCCATATACCTGGTATATGAACTATTGATTGGCCATCTTGCGCATGATCTGTGGAGAACCATTCCTCTCTCGTATTTTAAATAGTTATAGTTCCACCATTGCTTTAATAACATGGTTTTCAGGAACCTGCCAATAAGGAAAGGCATCTTTTGCCTGATCGAATGATACCCTGTGTGTAATATAGTTGGCGGGATCAACAAACCCATTTTTCATACAATGCATAACCTGTTCAAAGTCTGCCCGCGTGGCATTGCGGCTGCTTAGCAAGGTAGCTTCCCGCTTATGAAATTCAGGATGATTGAAAGAAATATCTCCTTTCTGCAATCCTACTAAAATATATCTTCCACCATGCGCCATGTATGAGAAGGCGCTGTTAATAGCCTGTAAATTACCAGTAGCATCAATGATAACAGTAGGCATATCTCCGTTGGTAATTTCTTTTAATTTTTCTATTACATTATCCCTTAACGCATGTACCGTATAGTTGATCTTTAATTTTTCCTCACAAAAAGCCAAACGGTACTCATTAATATCCATGGCAATTACTTTAGCGCCTGCAATGCGGGCAAATTCCATGGTGCCTAACCCAATGGGGCCGGCGCCTATCACCAGCACAAATTCATTTTTGGTAATGGCGGCCCTTTGTATGGCATGCGCACCTATGGCTAAGGGCTCAATTAAAGCGAGTGAATCGTAATCCATGCCCTGTCCATGCACCAGGGAATACGAAGGCACTGACAGCCATTCTACCATGCCTCCATCAATATGCACTCCGCTAACTTGTATTCGCATGCAACAATTAGGTTTCCCCGATCTGCACGCAATACAATCCCCACAAATAAAATAAGGAATAATCGTAACCGCCTCTCCTTTTACAAAACCTTCTGCATTTCCAGGGTCTTCTATTACTGCAGCTAATTCATGACCTAATATTCGTGGATAGCTAAAGAAAGGTTGTGTGCCTTCAAATGCATGCAGGTCTGTTCCGCAGATACCGATTCTTCTAATTCGTAACAATGTTTGGCCAGGTACAATAGCAGGAACGGCTATATTGTTGTAAGCTAACCTTCCGGGCTCCTCGCAGATAAGTGATCGCATAGCCTGTTTATTGGATCGTAAGTTCAATGATTGTATCAATGGCATCCTGCTGCACTCCATCCAGGTAAATAAACAATCCTTCTGCCTGCTGTTTATATTTTATGGCCGATTTATCTTTCAGTAACAAGGCACCTATCACTTTTTCTTTCACAGCCGGAATAAAAATATACGATTGCCCCGTATTCTTAAGCATGTGTACAAACCAGCTTTTATTCTTTGCGGTTACAACACCCCATTCCTGCGCGGGAACCACATTGCCCCGTGTGCCATAAATACTGCTACCATATTGCTGCATCCATTTGCCAAGTACGGCCAGTGTATCTGTAAACTCATTTTGAATAACTCCATTTGGCATGGGTCCTACATTCAATAAAAAATTCGCGTTTCGTCCTGCAGCATTTACCATATAATGTACCAGCGCCGGTACGGATTTAAATTTTCGGTCCGTCATATTATATCCCCAGGCATCATTCATTGTTTCGCAGGTTTCCAATGGCAATTGCGAAATGCCGGCTCCTCCAAATCCCGTGGTATTATTGCCGGGCAGGTCTTTTTCAAACATCTGAAAATCTTCACCGGCAATCGGTGATAAATGATGGTTATTACCGATCATACATTGTGGCTGCAGTGAATGAATCAAACTATATATTTCATCGTAATGCCAGTTTACTTTTGAGCTAAGGTTTTTATCATGATCATTATCTAGTTGATCCCAATGACCATCGAACCATATCCCGGCTATTTCTCCATAATTCGTCAATAATTCTGTTAACTGCGCTTTCATAAAACGGATATAACTGTTCCAGTCGCTTTTAACGGTTCTGCCGGTTCCTTTACCTGTCTTGCCGGTCTCATATTGATAATCCGGACGGTACCAGTCAAGTAAAGAATAATAACAAAACAGTTTGATACCCTGTTTATGGCATTCATCTGCTAATTGTTGTAAAGCATCTTTGCCATACAGGGTATTGGTTATTTTCCAGTCAGATTGCTTTGTATCCCAATTACTAAAACCATCATGATGGCGGGTAATGAATGTGATATATTGCATACCTGCATTCTTTGCGGTAGTCACCCATTGCTTAGCATCAAAATCTACTGGATTAAATACCCGCAAGAGGTTGTTATATTCATTTACACGTATGTTACGATTATTCATTACCCATTCCCCGCTTCCCAATATGCTGGATGCACCCCAGTGAATAAACATACCGAATTTCATATCCTGAAATTGCTGCCTTGCGGCAACATTTTCCTGAGTGGGTGTATAGGTTTGTGCAGGAAGAATTGACAC
>JBBRHM010000144.1:0-8853 GCA_038222655.1 Chitinophagales bacterium
GATAAAGTTGCGGGCGAAAGAACCTTTTTCTATATTAATGGGGATTGTAAAA
Source organism: Chitinophagales bacterium (assembly GCA_038222655.1). Lineage (GTDB taxonomy): Bacteria > Bacteroidota > Bacteroidia > Chitinophagales > Chitinophagaceae > Sediminibacterium. The sequence continues at coordinate 53 of JBBRHM010000144.1, forward strand.
TTATCAATATATCTACTGCTTACACAGGACTGCCGGTAGTTGGTCAATTTCAGGTAAACACGGGCACCAAAACTTTGTTTTGGCAATCAAATCTGTACACCATCACTTTACTGGATGAACAAAACCTGGTAGTAACTTTTGAAACAAAAGGTTTTAATAATAATAAGATATTAAATCGAAGTACCTATAATTTTGAGTAAACCTCTTTAAGAAAGTAAATTCTGTCTTGCCAGAAACTCCAGTTTTTCATTTACTTCTATCAGTTTTTCAGTAAGCTCCTTGTTTTTTTCCCGCAACTCGATCACTTCAAAGGCTTTGAAAATATAATTTTTTACATCTTCTTCATTCCAGGGTTTGGAAAGGTACTTATATACCTGCCCTACATTAATCGCATCAATTACCGCATTGATATCAGTATACCCGGTGATCAAAATGCGGATTGGTTCGGGATGGGTGGTTAAAATGGATTGGAAGAATTCTATACCGGTAATTTTCGGCATGCGCTGGTCGCTGAGTATTACATGGATATGTTCTTTATCCAGTACCTGTGTTCCTTCTTCAGCAGATTCAGCTGTAAAAATGTTAAAGACCCTTCTGAAAGCGGCTTTAAAAGAAGTGATGTTGTTGGGCTCATCATCAACGTATAGTACGTTGATTTTTTTTTCTTCCATTGTTTTTTGTAGGGTTTAAAACAGATTATTGTTTAAAATTACTCAAAAACGGATATTCTATATAATAATTATGATAAAAGCGGTCATTGTTTTGTTATTTTGTTTCTGTGACAAACCATTGAGACTGATGTATGAAGATGCTGTTTTAAATAAAGAGATACGGATCAGGGCTTTCAGGGCCATTGATGATCCGGCCTCCTGCCAGAAATTTATTGACGGGCATAAAATGGTTCTTGAGCATCACGGCATCATAAAAGTTACTTCTTCTAATAATGAATGGGCCAATAATCCTGCTGTATTTGTTATTGTGGTAGAAACCCTGGATGGTGATAAACTCTATGGCGGAGCGCGAGTACATGCGGCTGATGGCATTACCCGCTTGCCTATAGAAGAGGCCACAGGCTATTTGGATGATAAGATTTACAATATTGTAGCGGAATGTTCCCGCAACGGAACCGGTGAACTCTGCGGCCTCTGGAATTCCAGGGAGGTGGCGGGTTTGGGTATCGGTAGCATTTTCCCTTCAATAGCTGCCGTTGTAATTGCTGAACAGATAGGCCTTACTACTATGTTTTCTCTGTGTTCTCCCGCAACCGTGCGTTTTAATCAATGGATAGGAAGCAGCGTATTAAAAAACGTAGGTAATGAAGGAACTTTTTATTACCCGAAAATAGATCTGCTGGCAACAGCTGTTTTTCTTTCAGATGCTGATACGCTTACGCATGCCCATCCAAGGGAAAGGGAAAAAATGTTGCAGTTGCGAAAAAACCTTCGTTCTGTATCTGAAGAGAAATCCCCTTTTAAAGATGTCTCTGTTATTGTGCATTATGAACTGCTGTTATCGGGGGTGAATACTTCAGAATTTAAAATTCCATTGAAGAAAAAAAGAGACTTCCTAAATGAATAAACTCATTTTTACCATTGTAGCGATTCTGTTACTCAATTTCGCTCCTTTGGCTGCAAGGCCTGAACTGATCCTTCACTATAAATCCATTTTACTGGCGATATCGGCGGCCTGCTTATGGCTTAGCCAGCCCGCATTCAGCAGCCAGGATGCCAAAAGAGACAAAACAAGCGACAGGTTTTCTATCCTGGTAATCTTGATTATGTCATCACTGAGTGTGGTGGCTTCCGTATCGGAGTGGGCCTATCTTAATCATGCAAAGGAATCATCTTTATCCCTAACCTTTTTGGGCGCTTTTTTATTGATTACAGGAATAAGCATCAGGGTATGGGCCATCCGTACATTGGGCAGGCATTTTACAGCAACGGTTACTTTAACCAATGATCACCAATTGGTGAGATCCGGCCCCTATCAGTGGGTTCGCCATCCCAGTTACCTTGGTGCGTTTATGGCCATAATGGGTTGTCCCATTTTTTTAAATGCCTGGTGGGCCACATTAATAGCCGTACTTTCTATGACCATCGCTTATTATTTGCGGATCGGGGTAGAAGAAAAGATGCTTTCTGCTTATTTTGGTAATCAGTACCAGGATTATAAAAAAGATACAAAGCGGATTATTCCTTTTATTTGGTAAACCTTAGGCCTGCTTATGCGTTTTTTCTTTTATAGGGATACAAAATTTTTAGTAATGCATACCGCAGGAAAAATTATTTTTTTTCTTGTATCTATATGCCTCTCAATGGCTGTGGCAGCGCAACAAACGTCTGTAATTGTAAACGCCGGCCAACCTGTTTCAATAGGGTCTCACACTTCCATCTTTATTGACACCACCAATCAATATAATCCATCTGCTATTCCCGGCGCTGGCCCATTTGTTCAATCAACCAATGCCATACCTGTTTTCCCGGTAGTAAAAGGAACCATATGGGTTAAATTCTCTATCCTCAATGCCACTAATGATTCTGTGCTTTTTATCGACCTGCAGTATGCCAACATATCGCATATAACTTTCTATTCAGAAAAGAACGGACGCCTTTTTTTTCTGAAAGAATCGGGGAATGCTTTTGTATTTGATCAAACCAAACAGGTGAGTCCGAACTATGTGTGCAGGATAACGCTTAATAAAGGAGATTCAGCCACCTATTTTTTACGGATACAAAGCAAGCACCAGGTACTACTTCCACTATTTATTGAAAACAGGATTTCACTGGATGCTTCCTTTAGTTTGCAGGATTTGGTGATCGGTTTATACATGGGCATTATGCTGGCCATCTTCCTGTATAACCTATTTCTTTATTTTTCTACCAGGGATACGAGTTACTTTATTTACATTCTCTATCTTTTTTTCCTCACTATTGCCCAGGTTACCCTGGCGGGTTATGGATTTAAATATTTTTGGCCCAATTATCCTTTGATTAATGATTATGCGCTACCCATTACTTCTGCACTGGCCGGCATCAGTGGAATAGCTTTTGCCATATTTTTCATGCATACAAAACGCTTTACACCTAAACTGAACCCGGTTTTATTTTTATTGATTGCATTTTATGTAGCAGCTATTGTGCTTTGTTTGCTGAATAGGAACAGTGCCAGTTACAATATTTTAAACTTTATAAGTTTGGGTGGGGGGCTTATTTTACTTAGTGCATCAGGCTATATATCCCTTAAGAAACATTATAAACCGGCTACTTTTTATTTTATTGCCTGGATAGCTTTTCTGAGCGGAATCATCATATTTGTTTTGCGCAATCTGAATATCCTTCCTTACAATAATTTTACAACGTATATTCTGTATGTAGGCTCAGCAATTGAAGGAATATTACTTTCCATAGCTCTTGCCGATAAAATTAATTTACTCAGGGCAGAAAAAGAAAAATCTCAGGCGGAAGCGTTAAAAGCATCCCTTGAAAATGAAAAACTGGTAAGGGATCAAAATATAATGCTGGAAAGGAAAGTAGCAGAACGAACAGAAGAATTACAGTTAACCAACACTAATCTAAGCACTACCCTGCAGGACCTCAAAGACACACAGATACAATTGGTGGAAGCAGAAAAAATGGCATCCCTTGGGCAACTGACAGCCGGCATTGCACACGAAATTAATAATCCCATCAATTTCGTAAAGTCCAATATTAAACCGTTGCAACTGGATATTAAAGATCTGATAGAGGTGATTGATGAATATGGGAAACTGCACAACGCCCCTAAGGATACGATCACGGATCAGTTGACTAATATTGAGAAACTAAAAAAGCAGATAGATATTGACTATATAAAAACCGAGATAACCAGTTTAATGAAAGGTATACAGGATGGTGCTGAGCGAACAGCAGAGATTGTACTGGGTCTGCGAAATTTTAGCCGGCTGGATGAAAGCGATATTAAAACCGTTAATATACATGAAGGGTTGGATTCTACTTTGATCTTACTAAAGAACCAAATGCCTGAAAATATTGTTATTCAGAAAGATTTCAAGGCCAATGGAACCATCGAATGTTTGCCAGGTAAACTCAACCAGGTATTCATGAATATTATAAGTAATGGACTGCAGGCTATCAAAGGAAAAGATCATCAAAACGCAACGGAATATCTTTCTATCAGTACAAAAGATGTGGGAGACCAGATAGAAATACATATTAAGGACAGTGGTATGGGAATGACAGATGAAGTGAAACACAAAATCTTTGACCCATTTTTTACTACAAAAGATGTAGGGGAAGGCACAGGGCTGGGACTATCGATTGTATTTAAAATTATTCAAAGGCATGAAGGGAAAATAGAAGTGGTAACATCTCCGGGAAATGGTGCAGAATTTATAATAACTTTATATCATACATTACCTGAATCGGCCATTAGTTAATTCCTATCCATGAATAAAATAGTTGGTAACAAAATTAGAGTGTTATATGTAGATGATGAGAGCAATAACCTCCTTGCTTTCCAGGCAGGTTTCAGAAGACATTATGAAATATTTACCGCCACCACCGTTGCAGAAGGATTGCAAGTTTTAAACAATAATGATATAAATATTATTCTTGCGGATCAGCGCATGCCGAAAATTACCGGCGTAGAGTTCTTTGGTATCATACGTAAAGCACATCCCGACCCGATGCGCATACTCATTACTGGTTATTCAGATATTGATGCGTTGGTTGATGCGATTAATACGGGAGAGATATTTCGCTATATAAAAAAACCATGGGATGACCTGGAACTAAAAAACGCTATTCAGAATGCCTATGAAGTGTATACAACACGTCTCCAGTTAAGAAATAAAATTCACGAGTTGGAAAGAGCGAACGATGAACTGAACCGTTTTGTTTACAGCACGTCTCATGATCTGCGTTCGCCACTGGCCAATATTCTGGGTATTCTCAATGTTGCCAAACTGCAGCAGCCACTTGATGATCCGAATAATTATTATGGGATGATTGAAAGCTGTGTTAACAAGATGGATGTCTTTATTCATAAAATCATCGAATATTATAAGGGTATCCGTGTAGATAATGTGAATGAAGTAATAGACTTCCATCATTTGCTGGAAGACAGTATTGCGCTTTGCAACATGCAAAACCCACATCTGGCTTTTGATGTAGCCGTTAACCAGCCGGTAGAATTCAGAAGTGATGGGTTCAGATTATCGCTGATATTAAATAACCTTATTTCGAATGCAGTTAAATACCAGCGGGAGGAGGAAGAAAATCCCAAGGTTTCTATTCAGGTAAATGTTTCCGAAACCCAGGCCGTTGTTTTCATTGAAGATAATGGGGTAGGAATTATTGATGATCACCTTAACAAGATATTCCAGATATTTTTTCGGAGTACTGATTACAGAAACGGACTGGGTATCGGTCTCTATATTGTTAAAGAAGCATTAACGCGGATAGGGGGTGATATTACTGTAAAATCTGAATTTGGGAAAGGAACAAGGTTTACGCTAACAGTACCCAACCATGCAGCGCTGCCGGCTACAACATAAGAATAGAAACAAGCCTGTTATTCATAACCATATTCAATTTTTCCTATCAGTTTTTTTGATTTATCATAGCCTGACTCCGTTTGTTTCAGGCCTTTTTCAGTATAGGTATATTTCCAGACAATATAACTTGAACTGCTCATAGACACCTGTGTCATCTGCGAAATTCTTCCACTGCCGTCGTATTCATACATATAATCAGGAAGTAATTTTTTTAAGCGGCTATTATACCTTACAATATCTGTGAGGTTGTTTTTGGTATCGTAATAGAAATAATAGGTTTCGAGATTTCGTTTCTTTTTTTTCCAGTGTTCTTCAACCACCAAACCTTTTTCATCTTTTGTTAGTTCAATAACAGTTGTATCAAGTTTATTTTTTATTCTCAGCATAGAAACAGGTTGCCCTGTTTCGTTGTAGAGCCATTCATGTGCTTCAACAGATACATATTTCATGGCAGTATCGGTGGTTGTGAACAGTATTCTTTGAACCTGCCCTTTATCGGTATAGCTATATTCTGTTTTGGTTTCAATACCATTGCTGTTTGACAGTGTCCTTTTTAATTTGCCCAGTTCATAAGTGCGGTTGGTGATAGAGGCTTTGCCGCCGGAAGTATTTGTATTCAGGGTAATTCGTTTTCCATCGATACTAATCTCTTCTTCCAATAAAAAGCCATCTGTAATACTATTATCCGCTTCAAAACTGATGGCTTTTATTTTCTTTATTTTATGCGTACGTAATAGTTTGTATTGATCATTACTGTTTTGCGTAGAAACAATATCATTAAAATAATACTGGCTGTAACTACTTATACAAACCATACAACATAAAAGGATAAGCACTGACTTCATGAGGCGTAGCATAATTTATTTGTCAAATGTACACGCTCAGTTTTCAACAATCCAAAAACATCCTGCGCATTGTACTTGCCGCCATCGTTTAGTTCTGTATTTTTAGTCAAACGTTAACAAGTGTCGCATTTACCCGAAAGAAAGGAAAAGGTCTGCCTTAACTGCCGTGCCGCCATTCATGGCAGGTTCTGCCATGTGTGCGGTCAGGAGAATATTGAGCCAAAAGAAAGTTTCTGGCACCTGGTTACCCACTTTATGTATGATATTACCCATTTTGACGGTAAATTCTTCAGTACGATGCGTTACCTGCTTTTCCGGCCCGGATACCTTTCTCATGAATACCTGCGGGGCAGACGGGCCGATTATCTGCATCCCATCAGGATGTATGTGTTTACCTCGGCTGTTTTTTTCCTGATCTTCTTTAGTTTTAAAAATAATGAGGAGATAATGGGTGTCAACGAAATAAAACCCAGTGCAGGTACCCAACTTAAAAAACTAAATAAGAACCGGGCGGTACTGCTAAAAAACCTTGCCGACAGTTCCATTCCTTCAGTTGCCAAGAATGCCTATGAAAAAAGTATTGTGGCGGTTGACAGCGATATTGCAGTGATTACCCGCGACACTACTGCCAAAGACAAATTAAAAACACTAAATAATACCGGGTTTACTGTTTTTTCGGGTAATGGAAAAGATACGAACTACAGAAATGTGAATGCTTACGATTCTATTCAAAAATTATTACCTACTGCCAAACAGGATAATTTTTTTGAAAGACGCTTTACCAGGCAGAGTATCCACCTGAAAGAGAAGTATCACAACAATAGCAAAGAAATCTGGTCGGCGATCCTTGAAAAATTTAAACACCTTTTTCCTCAAATGCTGTTTATGTCTCTGCCGCTCTTTGCCCTGGTACTGCGGTTGCTGTATATACGCAGGAAAAACTTGTTGTATGTAAACCATCTGGTATACAGCATTCATCTCTATTGCGCCACCTTTATTATCATTCTTGCGGGAATGGGTATTGAAGGAATATTTTCTTTAGTTAATACCCGGGAACCCGGCTGGTTGTCAACGATAATTGTCCTAACCGGATTTTTTTTCTGGTATAAAAGCATGCGCAATTTTTATGAGCAGCGTAGGGCCAAAACCATATTCAAGTATTGCCTGGTATTGTTTATGTCAGCTATCATCATGGTAATACTGTTTTCCGTATTCTTCATCTTTTCAGCTATGTCTATTTAAATATATTGTATGCACAACACTTCGGATAGTTTTTTAAGATTGGTAAAGATCATGGATGAATTGCGGGAGCAGTGTCCCTGGGACAGAAAGCAGACCATACAAACACTACGTCCACTCACCATTGAAGAAACCTATGAACTCGCCGATGCTATCAGCGATGAGAACTGGAAAGGGATAAAAGAGGAACTGGGCGATATGCTGCTCCATATTCTTTTTTATGCCAAAATTGGAAGTGAACAAAACCAGTTTAGCTTGCCCGATGTGATCAATGGCATCTGTGAGAAGCTGATTTTCCGGCACCCGCATATTTATGGCGATGTTACAGTAACCGATGAGGAAGACGTAAAAAGAAACTGGGAAAAATTAAAAATGAAAGAAGGGAAAACATCGGTGCTGGGTGGTGTGCCACCTTCTTTGCCTGCCATGGTAAAAGCCACCCGTATACAGGAAAAAGCCAAACAGGTGGGATTTGAATGGGATAACAAAGAAGATGTTTGGAAGAAAGTAGAAGAGGAGATAGGTGAACTCAAAGAAGCCATCGAACTGGATAGTAAGGAAAAGATTGACGAGGAGTTTGGAGATGTACTGTTTAGCCTGGTAAACTATGCACGGTTTTTGCAGGTAGACGCCGAGGGCGTACTTGAAAAGACGAATAAAAAATTTATCAATCGCTTTCAACAGATGGAAACCATAGCTACCGGACAGGGCAAAAAGCTTGAAGACCTGTCCCTTAACGAAATGGACGCTATCTGGGACGAAGTGAAAAAGAAAAATATCCATACTTGATCCATTCATTACGACAGGCCGCATTTAAACATGGATACCTCATTATTACAGCTGCCTGGTTGTATACGATCTCATTTGTATTCAGTAATTACTGGAGTTATCACGCATCTCCTCAAAAGGTCAGTAATACGTTAGAACAGAGACTTCAAAAGCAAGAGCAAGCATTTGCCCGGGTAACTTCTGATACTGCCTTACTTGCGGCATTAATTGAGCAAACAACAGAAAGCCCTGATCCTTTACAGGATGATATAGGGCTCTTCCTTTACAAACCCGGTAATATCCAGGGTTCTCTTTCACTCGTTTACTGGAACACCAACCGCATGTATGTTAATAATGATGATGTTGACAGCAGGGAAGGGAGCTTCTTCATTGGT
>JBBRHM010000145.1:0-8674 GCA_038222655.1 Chitinophagales bacterium
TACTTTTTTCAGCAACAATCCCCCTTCGGAGAAATTCCTTAACGGCTTCTCTTGCGCATAAAAACTGGCCAGTAAGATTGACGTTAATTACCAATTGCCAATCTGCCAGCGTCATATCCTGGAAAGAAGCATCTCGTTGAAGACCCGCATTATTGACGAGTATATCAATAGTTCCAAAAGCAGCAAACATATCCCGAAACATTGCCTGCACCTGTATTTCATTACTTACATCAGCCTGTAAAGCAATGGCATTCCCTCCATTACTTTTAATTTCATCTACTACTGCCTGCGCAGTCTCGGGTTTAGCTACGAAATTAACAACGACATCAGCACCTTCATTAGCCAGGGAAATCGCCACAGCTTTACCAATTCCACTGTTCGCGCCAGTCACAAGCGCTACCTGACCCTTAAGTTTGGGATTACTATTCATATTTGTTAACTATTTGTATTTGATTTTATAATAAAGAATGATGACGGCAAAAATCAATGTAACAAAATTTGCCGCAATGATCGGTATGTTATTACTTAATAAACCAAATAATAACCATAATAAAGTTCCAAAAGTAAATAATGCGTACATAGACAGGGATATACCAGATGTATCTTTCGTACGGATCGTTTTAAATGTCTGGGGAAGAAAGGAAAGTGTAGTGCAAAACGCAGCAACCAGTCCCACTATGGTTATCGTGGTCATTTACTTTTTATTTGTAAGCTACTGAACTACTCCGATAAAAAAATACTGTTACTCCAATGATGTAGAAAAATATAGAAATAACGAAATTGTCATTGGTTGAATATTAGTTTCCTTATCGATCAGAAGAATAAAGATTTATTATTGATTACTCGTGACCCCATACTAAATAAATCCTGTAATAAAGAAACCTAATGCGGCCAGTGTTATAATCAGGCTCCCCACCCAAAGCGATTTCTTTCTGGTTAACATTGATATGGCTGAAATGGCGATAGCTATCTGAAAAAGCGTTACAGACCTAGCCAGTATTACATGTTTTGAGAGGAAAATTTTGGATTCCTTCTGTAGCTTTTGGGCTTCATTTTTTATCTCCTCCTGTTCTGTTTTATATTTTAAGACAGCGGCAGGGTCGGCCAGTCCGCTGGTTACCTGCAAGGCTTTCACTTCTGCCTTTATACCTTTTGCCTGGTAATATGACCACTGATCTGAAGCCTGAATCTGATCTATCAACGCCTCGTTGGAATAATGCCCGGCCATTAAACCTGAAATGGCCGCAAATACGGCCATGAAAGCCGTAGAAATGGCCACGTATCTAAACCAGCCAGATGATGCCTCATTTTCTTTGGCCTGTTCCTGTATAGTTTCGTGTAAATGTTCTGTTGGGATTTCGATCTCGTCCATAAAGGGTAAGTTTTTTAATTAATATGAATTCCTAGCTAACAATATTTCTCACAACCAATGAACTAAACAAATTTTTACCTAATTCCATTTCGCATTAAAAACAGTTCTTATAATTTCTTTTACGTTTCAATTCTAATTTAAAATTATGCACATAAAGTTTAATAATTGCTGAATATTCTTGGTATTGATTGTTTTAATTATTTAAGAAGACCTGCCGAATAATAACAAAGTAGAATCCCAAAATTTTTTCTTCCGCTTTGTAAGAGTTTTTGCCAAAAATTTAATAGCTTTAAAAGATAGACTTTTTAACTTACCGGATGTCTGTTCTATCGATGCATCCAGGTAAAAATCTGCGCGATTCGGTCGAACCTTTCCCTGGATGGCGGATGGCTCACGGACAAGATGCTCGCGGCCTATATAGGGGGTTACACCTATGTGTATCTGTTATTATAAAAATGGGCGGGATCGGAAGAGTGCGTTAAAGGACTTTTAAATCCAAAAAAGAAATACATCTTATAGTAGCTATAAACAAAAATCCCCTTGCAAAGTCTTGCCTACCTGCAAAGGGATGAAAGTAGCATGTTCTAAACCAAAATTGAACTTACATAATTATGCTGTAAATAGAAACTTTTTTAACGGTGCGAAGTTCTGTTTGAACTTTACATCATGGGACCTATGATATTCCACAGGTTGAGAGAATTGGTAACTGCACCCAGGATAAAGCTTCCGGGACTCACAAACAGGCGCAAAGACGGAACTGGAAATCCTGTGCTGGTTAAATAAGCTGAATAAATAAAGAAGTTTGCAGTAATTCGATGATGTAAGAAAAACTGATGTTGCCTGCAGCTTTTGTAAACTAAGATTAGTTTTCTGTAGCTTTGATTCATGTTAACTAAAACAGACATACTGGATGTGCTTGAAAAACACAAGCCCTATTTCGCCAGCGAACTTGGGGTAAAGCGCATTGGTTTGTTTGGTAGTTATGCACGCGGGAACCAGAAACCAGGAAGCGACGTGGATGTCCTCATTGAAATGCCAGCCAATTTTGATCATCTCTGCGCCGTATGGAAAAAACTCGAAAAGGAATTGGATGCAAAAATTGACCTGTTAAGAGTGGGCTCGCATTTGCGGAAATCTTTTTTAAGGGATCTGAAGAAAGAAATTATTTATGTGTGATATTATTATTAACGACCGTCTCAAAGCAATCGCTGAACATATCAAAAAAATCAATGAGCGAATGGCTAGTATTCAAACACCTGCTGATTTCATGACAAAGGATGGGGAAGTGATGTTTGATGCCATACTGATTCGTCTTCAGGCTCTTTGCGAAAACATTTAATAAATTGTATCCCTGCAACCGGGATACATTGACCAACAGCTTACGGTTGAGGTTGATAATATCATTCGTTTTAGGGATATCATTTCTCACCACTATGAAAAACTGGATACGGAAGTTATTTATCATATTGTAACGACTTACTTTCCCGTGTTGAAAGATGCGGTAAAAAAAAGATACTAAAGAATTCTTTGAAGAAAACAAATAAACCAGGGTTGCTGTTGAAAAAGACCTCAAGGCAATCGAAAGGAAAAAAATTATACTGGGTTTTCTAACTGGTGGGAATGTTACATCATAAGAATTAAGCTCTTCAAGGTAAGCGCCTGCACATAGAATATTTGCATGGCATGAATTTTAAGTATCTAGTTATGCCGGTTAATTCATATCAACTCCCGGTTAAAATTTATGAAGACATACCTGTTCAAGTTGATAGTTCTTCTATCTGTATTAACGACCGCCATTTCTGCTAACTCGCAGCCATGGAACGGCAAACCATGTGCGGTTGTGTTAACGTATGATGATGCCATTGATGCACATCTTGATCATGCTGTTCCGGCCCTTGATTCATTCGGGCTAAAAGGAACTTTTTACTTAATTGGTGGTTCTGGTGCGGTGGGTAACCGCATACCGGAGTGGCGTAAAGCGGCTGCCGATGGCCACGAACTGGGTAATCATACCGGCTATCACCCTTGTGACGGGTCAGTGCCCGGCCGGTCATTTGTAAAGCCCGAAACCGATCTGAATAATTATACCATTGCCCGCATGAGGGAGGAAATCAGGCTCACTAATGTGATACTGAAAGCCATTGACGGTAAAACCGAACGAACATTCGCCTTCCCCTGCGGTGATGAGAAAATACACGATACCGCTTATTTTGATACCGTAAAGAAAGATTTTATTGCGGCACGTGGCGCAGTGCCCGGCTTTCTCCATGTGGACAGCGTCCACTTGCATGATATTAATGCCTACGCAGTAAATGGCGAAAGCGCTACAACCCTTATCAACCTGGTAAAAAAGGCACAGCAAACGCAAACGCTGCTTGTATTTATGTTTCACGGCGTGGGTGGTGGTCACAACCTAAATGTTGGCCTCAGCGAGCACCGTCAGCTACTGCAGTACCTCAAGGCCCATGAAAAAGAAATCTGGGTGGCTCCCATGATTGAGGTAGCTAAATACGTCAAAGCCAGAAAACACGATTGGTAAAGAATAGCTTCTGCAGGTCTGGAATTTGTGTAGTTTAATAAATAGCGAACTTTGGTTTTTAAAAAGTCATTACGAATACTACCCTCTTAATTAAAGATGCAAAGCACAAGAACCTTCAATAATAAATATTTCAAAAAAATACCCTTACGCCTACTTGTGCTGTTAGTTCTTTTTGCTGGTACCCTATTTTTATTTGTTTTCATTACACACGAAGTGCTGGGGGAAAAGGAGGAAGCATTTGATAAATCTATATTCAGTTTCCTTTCTACTAATGTCATCAATAACCGCCTTACAGGGTTTATGAAGGTAGTAACCTACTTTGCTTCTGCAATGTTTTTACAAATAGCTTATGGTGTATTAATCATTTTATACCTAGTTCTAAAAAATTGGAAGCGAGCCGTCGAAATAGCGGTAATCGGTATTGGGGGCTTTGCAGTGAATTATTGTATGAAATTATCTTTCCATCGTTTACGACCACCACATCCTTTAATTGAACCCTTGCAAAATTTTAGCTTTCCCAGCGGACATGCAACCGCAGCTTTTATTTTTTATGGTTTACTTAGTTATCTCCTATGGAAAACGAATATTTCCAGGTTGTATAAATGTATAGCTGCTTCCCTACTTATTTCATTCTCCCTATTAATAGGATTTAGCCGGGTATATTTAAGAGTACATTACCCAAGTGATGTATTAGCGGGTTTTTGTATTGGCTTTGCGTGGTTAATTTTAATAGTTTGGTTGTTTGAAGGGTTGAAGAAAAAAACAGATATGGAAATGGAATTGAAAAGTGGTTAGCATAATATAGGCATGATTTTTTGTAAATAAATTTATTTAGTATAATCACTTCAAATAACTATAAGTAGCCCCTTTTTTTCATTATAAGGCTATTACAAAGGAAGCGACCAACTAACTTTTTTAAAAGCGAAAAGCATTTTCCATTCGCTCCTGTGCAGTCTTTGTTATTCCAATCTTCAGAGCTATTTTTCTCCATTGTTGTACCGCTTCTTTTACCTCTCTAATGATGCGATCCATTTGTGCATTTCCCAATTGAAAAAAAACACCCACACTTTTGGCAAGTTCAAAATCCAATGCGTTGTTGTCCGTATCAATATTAAGTGAGAGCCCTTCTTTGTCTACAGATGGATTGATATCGTAGGCAGGTGAAAGATACCAGCCATTATCTACAACTATAAATCCATGGTTTCTGTAATGATCATCTGTATTAGACACAGCAATATTAAAAATGATTCGGCGCCAGAGTTGTTCGAGGTCTGCTTTAATGTTGGATCCAGAGAATTGAATGAACTCAGCAATTTCGAGGTAGCTACCGGGGTTATCGCGAATGGTATCTTCACTATTTGCGGTCATAGTCATTGCCGAAGCAAAATGAATGCGTTCGCCATTTGATCTGTCAAAGCGCTTGGTAAAAAATGTATGGTGTTTCCCTGCTACTTTAAAAACTATGCGGGTCATCGTTTTTTTAAATACCACTTTATAACGGGCTTTTTCAACTGCAGGATATACATAAATATTACTATTAGTAAAGTAATAACCGGAATAACAATCATAGTGGAGGTAAAGCTTTCCATTTAAAACGGGTTGAAAGTTACAATTGTTACATTTTCATGCCAGCCATCGGGTTGCTTCCAACGGTAAATATGTATTCGCTGTTGAGTAAATACGCTCCACTGATTACTACTACATCACCGGACTGTAAACCGCCCCTTATTTCGATGCGGTTGTTAGTCTCAATCCCAATATCCACCATTTTATTCTTGAATTTATTTACGCCTTGTTGCACCCAAACAGAGGCACCCCTGGCGTCCCTGATTACTGCATCGCTGGGCAGGGATAAAGAATTATGCTGACTGTTTCTTAACACCATGTTAGCCTGCATGCCTGGTCTTAAACGGTTACCGGGATTAGGTATCGTTATCCTTACCAGATTGATCCTCGTATCAGCATTGATTTCAGGATTTACAAACCCGACCCTGCCGGTCAAGTCTTTACCCGGAAGATCAGGGAACTGGATAAGAACTTGTGCGTTTCTATTAATGGCTGAAAGTTGAGAGGAATATACCTGTGCTTCAACCCAGAGGGAGGAAAGATCCGCGAGCTTTACCACTGTACCCCCTTCCTGCACGTAATCACCTTCTTTAACTTCCAATGAGGTTATAAACCCGGTCGCAGTGGAATAGAACGTAGTAAAGGGTGAAGCTTTTTTGCTTCTCGTCAATTCCTGGATCTGCAATTCATTCATTCCCCACAACAACAGTTTATTTTTTGCGGCCCTGGCCAACTGGCCAAAATCAATCTGTGCGTTACCCAATACTGTTTGTTTCTCCAGCACTAACAGATACTCCTGTTTGCTGTTGTTTAATTCTTCGCTGTATAAATCAAAAAGTTTATCCCCTTTGCTTATATAATCTCCCACATTCTTAAAATATAATTTTTCTATCCTTCCCATGATTCTTGCACTGACGGAATTTGTTTTTAACTGGTTAACGCTCAAGGTAGCGGGTAAAATTACCTGGTCACCGATAGCGGAATTGCGTAGGGTGTCCACGCGGATATTTCCCAATTGAACCTGCTGCGGACTCAGTACGATTTGGTCCATATTTTTATTATC
Source organism: Chitinophagales bacterium (assembly GCA_038222655.1). GTDB lineage: Bacteria > Bacteroidota > Bacteroidia > Chitinophagales > Chitinophagaceae > Sediminibacterium. The sequence continues at coordinate 6,541 of JBBRHM010000145.1, forward strand.
TGCTTTCCTTACAGGCGTCAGGTCCATTTTACAGATCGGGCATTTCCCCGGTTTGTTTTCTCTCACCTGTGGATCCATTGAACAGGTATAAATCACATCATCCTTCTTAGAAGTATCCTTCTTCTTACCCACACAGGCAAAGAGTACCAGGCATGATATGATTAGCGTTAAGAAGTATTTCATAGCCTATTCATTTACTTTGATAAAACTTTCACTATCCATTAAAAACTGTGCATTAGCGGCCACGGTATCACGGGTTGTCAAACCATCAATAACCTGTATTTTATCGTGATAAGATATGCCTGTCTTTATATTGATCGCTTTAAATACGCCGTCATCCTTTTTAAAAACAACCTTATCAAGCCCCAGTGAGATGACTGCATCTTTTGGAAGCCAGTTAGCAACGAGTTTGTTTGCGAAAATGGTGGCTTTTACCTGGCTCCCTACCGGTATATTCATTCCCGGTGTTTGAAAATAAACCCGTGCAGTCATCGTTTTGTTTCCTTCCCTGAAAAAAGGCTCTATATAATTTATCTTTCCCAAAAATTTATTTTGTAGCGCAGTTTCTGGAATTATCCGGACCGGATTGCCAGCTTTAACGAGGCTTTGATCGTTTGCATAAATATTCAATATCGCCCAAAGCTGGTGTGGATTATAAACCGATAACAAGGTTTGACCTTTCTGAACATACATTCCTTCCTTTAACCCCAATGCTTTTGTGACAACTGGTTCTGTATTATTTATATTGGGTGTTGATGCCGTGCCGTTATTCATAGCCAAAGCATCATGGATATGGCCACTGTAATTGCTGTACACTGAAATAGTGAGGAGTGGCTTTTGGTAAAAGATAACTTGTTGCAATTGTCCGGACGAAACGCCCAGTAACAAAAGTTTTTCTTTGGCTGCATTGATGAGAGATGTATTACCCGCATCATTCTTAAGCAGGAACAGCAGGTTTTCCTGTGCGGTTAATAATTCAGGGCTGTAAATATCCATTACTTTCTGACCTTTCATGATGTCCTGGAAAGTATATTTTACATATAATTTTTCTATCCTTCCATTTACCCTGGATGAAACAGAACCGACTGACCGTGTATCATAGGCAACTGTTCCTAATGTTTCCACTTCTATTTGTTCTTCACTTTGTTGAATTGAAGTAGTTGGAACGGATGTTATTACATAACTATTGGTAGGCCGCAGCAAAGTGTTCAGGTTAACATCAATAACTGCATGTTCATCGCCTCCAAATGGAACTAACGCCATTCCGCATATCGGGCAATTGCCTGCCTTATCCCGAACAATTTCATGGTGCATCGGACACCGGTATTGCTGTTTTCCATCAACATGTTTGCCTTTGTCAGATGACTTACATCCTGCTGCCACAATTATCAATATCAAAAAAAGATGCCCGAACCATACTTTATTTTTAATGAATGTAAGCATAAGAAGAATTATTTTATTTCAAATATTTTTTCAAACTCCACCTGCATCACCAATAAGTCCTGCAATTGTTGTAAATACTCCAACTGTGTCATATTTAAAGTCTCCCAGGCATCAAATAATGTAAACAGCTCTTCTGTGTTCTGCTCATACCCTAATTGGATGGTTTGAAAATTCTTTCGTAAAGCAGGGATAATATTCTCATCAAACAATTTTATTTGCTTCTTCTTTAATTCAATATCATTTTGTATTCCATAAGCCATGCCTGTAGATTCATTTACTATCATTTTTTTTTGCTGATTTAATGATTCTACTTTCCATTTAAGACTTTCTACATTTGCTTTTGATGCCCGCGATGACCATTTGGCTAAAGGAATTTTTACCATTCCCATCAGCGTATATTGCATGGGAAACCCGCCAAAGCCGAACATGTGGTCATACCGGATACCAAATTCCGGTTTTAGTTTCCCCTTTTCAGCAACCTGCTCTAAGTAATTTACCTGCATATCTTTTTCTATGGCTTTAATATCGCTTCTTGCATTTATAAATGTGGTACTGTCAAAAGTTGATGAAGAATAGCTTTTTATTGTGTAAACGGTATCTATGTCAAAGTCCTCTGATTTATTCCTGTTCATTAATGTATTGAGCATAATTCTCCGCTGTTTTATCTCATTAGCCAGCATTAACCGCATAT
>JBBRHM010000146.1:0-8605 GCA_038222655.1 Chitinophagales bacterium
AACACAGTTTTTTATGTGGATTATACTGGTTATGGCATTAACCACTGCGGCCCAGGCGTTTATTCCGCACGATGTATTGCAACAGGTGCAGAGCCTGCAACAATATAACGGGCAAATGCCTTCAGGGGGCATAATGAAAGCGGGTGAAGCTGCACAACAGATTTATAAGGTACAACACACTTTCAGTACAGCTAACTGGCCGGTAATCATCGGGTGTTTTATTTTTTACTTCCTGGGTGGTTATTTGTTTTATGCTGCTTTATTTGCAGCGGTGGGTAGTGCTGTAAATGAAGATCCGCAGGATGCACAGAGTTTAATGCTGCCGATTACTATGCCAATTATTTTTTCATTCATTATTATGAGTAACGCAGTACAGGATCCAAGCACCCCTATTGCTGTGTGGGCAAGTATCATTCCTTTCAGCGCACCGATGGTAATGATGGCAAGGATCGCTTATGGCGTACCAGGAACTGTTCCTTACTGGCAACTTGCAGCAAGCATGCTTTCACTGGTACTCGGCTTTATGTTTACAACATGGCTGAGCGGTAAAATTTATCGTACCGGAATTCTGATGTATGGTAAAAAAACAAGCTGGAAAGAAATGTTCAAATGGGCTTTTAGAAAAAATTAATTTTATTAGAGAGATAATAAAAAAACTGCAGAGCAAAGTCTGCAGTTTTTTTATGCTGTATACGCTCATTAAACAATTTTCAGGTAACTATTTTCGTATCGCAAGGGATGGAAGGATTCCGCAATGAACGCAAATAAAGATTTTCAATCATCTTCCTTCTAAAAATACTAATTGCTTAGAAGTTACTGTGCCAGAGATATCCGCACATTAACACCCGCCCTCGTATTGGTGATCGGTGCAGAAGTAGAGATATAAGGTATCACCCTCCGCTGATCAAAGAAAAATTTAATATTGATCCGGTTATTAAGCACATAATCGATGGAGGGCAGAATGGATATTTCTTTTTGTCCCCCCGTACCATATGCATTGCTTTGATCCAAACGACTGTTACTGTTTGACACATCCCGCATGGATAAGTCAAATCGTATATTCAGATCATTCTCCAATTTCTTGCCTTTGCCCCCCGGTAATTTGAAAGGAAGATTGAAGCCTTTCTTACGCCAGCTGGCACCTACCGTCCATTCTGTACTCCTGTTCTCACTTAGCTGGTAATCGATCAGGCTTAAACTCAGAATTCTGCTTTTACGGTATTCAAATTTAAGATTTAGCTGATTGGTGGTGGTAATATCAATTCCGATCAACGGTTCAAATCTTTCCTGAAGGGTAATATTCGGAACGAGGAAGTAAGGAATATAATTACCACTTACCGTATCAATAAATCCTGGCGCATTAAAACGAAATGGATCCTGGTATAACAGTGCACTGTTAAAACTATTCATACTGAGTGTTCCGTTGTACCCATGCGTAAGTGTTATGTTACTGAACGCAGATGCCAAAGCAGGTATTTTGGTTAAACCTGTGTATGACATTTTCCAGTTTGGCTTAGGCAATAGTCCACTAAATGGATTAGAGCTGATTTTTGGATTAGATTGCTTTAGTAAGGGAAAACTATTAGGATCTTTACCCGTGTACGCCGCTATAAATGCCGGCACCAACACGTCCTGGGCATAACGGCCATAGCCTTTTGCATATCCATCAGGGGCAAATTTCTGACCGGCTGATAATCCCTGCCAGTAAGGGTTTTCTTCGGCTACGCGTTTTGAAATAATCAAACGGTTACTTTCAAAGGTTTTGAATGTTTCAGATATCTCGTTGGGATTATGGTTACCGAATAAAGTACCAAATGAAATATAAGAAATACTGAACCCACCCGTGGCTAAAGGATTCAAATGCCTTAATCCCGACCGGCCTGTAGTGTCTTTAAATAATTCTGAATATTCTTTGGTAAATGATTTATCAAGATTCAGATCAATGATCAATTCTTTAATGGGCTCCAGCTGCGCCGTTATGCTGAAACGTTGTTCAAAATTTTGGCGGAACAGGAAATTGAAAGTACTGTCGCGCGTAATCAATCCCTGCGCTGCTTTCTTATTCAGCCAGTTGGTATCGGGCTGCCTTCCAAAAACATAATCCAGTCCGGGCGCCATGCTTTGCCAGTTTTGTCCTAAGTATTTAGTACTGTCCATATATCCCGGTAAACGGCTGCGATAATTTTCAGAATAATTGATAGACACATTGCGCAGCATGGTTACAAACTTGCCTACAGCTTTAGTTACTCCTCCCAGTTCAACCGGATCATTGGTTTTTAATAACTTTTGAGCAGTGATCAGGTCACGCTTCTGCTGCCGCCATTTTTTTAATGCCTCTTTTCTTTTTTTGCCTTTCAATCCTTTTACTACTTCTTCTTTGCTAAGTATAGTTGAACCCAATGCATTATTTTTTGGGCCATCATTTACATTAACAGGTGTCTTAAGTTTTGGCGCTGAAACATTATCAAGTGAACGCAGCCATTTTGATTTGGCATACAGGTTGGCAAAATTGAATGCAGCATTAAAATTATTTTCCTGTGAATTTTCTATGGTGTTTCCCAGGTTAATAGCTATGCGGCTGGCTCCTATCCAGTTATACGAAGTTCCATAACTATACCTTGCCTGTATCCAATCGGTTAATGGAAATTTATTGAGTGGAAGTGTATACCCAAAAGTGGCTTTTTGCTGGTATAGTGTGTTCCTTCCTCCTTTATAAAAATTTTCTCTTACGGTATCTTTTTTTGGTTTTGTATCAATCCTTCCAAATGGCTCATCTATTCTTGCATTATTGAGGGCACTGAAATCTAAATTAAGTGACCTGCTCAGATCCCATCGCAGATTATAAAAACGATCGAACGTAAAATACTTATCGTAAGTGGTATCAACTTTTTCTACTTTACTGTCGACTGTATTTACAATGCGTGGTATAAACTCTCCAAACTGGCGGTTAATATCTGCACGGAAACTAAGAAAAGAAGGTTTTAAATTAAAGTTGAAATCTCTTACCAGCGATAACCAGGGCGTATTACCCTTAAATATTTTTTTAAATGGTTCAATATATTTTGTTTGTCCAGTGAATGAATACCCAAAGCCTCCTCTTTGTCGTGTAACGGTATTCTGCAGTATTACGGGACTACTTTGCTGCAAATGTGAATAGGCATAGCTGAAATCAAAATTACTAATGCGCAATAAGCCAGGTTTTCTATTGCCTCCCACAAACCGCACATTGGTAAGGTTGAATGTTTTAATGGTTGTTTGGTCTACCGCTGCATTTCGTATAGAATCCTGTTTATTTTTTGCGCTGCCGTTTAGTTTTTCTTTATACTTCACATCCTTGTCATAGGGGTCATATTCCGGTGTAAGAATAGTGCGGTTAATACTTGCATACAATGGTAAAGAAAGCCCGATCTGTTTAGGTATTAACTTACCGGCATCGATGGTGGCAGCGGCATCAAACTGGGTAAGGTTATCCCGCGCCCTTTCATTAACCCGCTGTTCAATCGAACCAAAACCCTGGGTATGAGTATTGGCTGAAACCGACAGTGTGCCCAAATCTGCGAGGGTAAGGTCTACCCTGCCCAAAGCTGCCCAGCCGCCACGTTCATCCAATTGCGATAAACGTAATTCATTTACCCAAACCTCTGCATTTGCAATGGCACCGTCTGGTTTGAGAGGATTTTCTACAGCTACCAATATGCCTCTTACTTCGCCAAGGTTTGGATTACCCAGTATCGAAAATGTTTTCGTTCCGGATGTTTCCCTAAAAATATTAGTAAGCGATCTGCCCAGGTTATTCCTGCGCAGCTTCAGATCAATCAGATCACGTAAACTAAAGTCAAGGTTATTTTCCAGTGGCCATACTTTCTCTTCCTGCCCACGTGTATAGGTTCCCGGTGGCGTAACTTTTAAGGGAATTTTTATTTCGTAATAATTATTCAGAAAATCCTGTCCTATTCTTACTATCGCAAAGAGTTCATTATCTTTTATCGGGCGCTGACCAATTACCGATTCAGCATGCATGTACATGGATAATTTACCATACTGTCTGATATCAAGATTCAATGTTTTAAATACACCACGTGAATCACCGGTGAGCAGGTTGTTCACTTTTAAACTCATAGCCTGCTCATTCTGCTGAAGGTTAACACCGTTGTTACTTAATAATTGTACACGTTCTACGCCCGGAGGTAAAATATAATTTACCGGTTGCCTGCTGCTGTTCTCTTCCAGGTTTACAGCCAGTGTATTGAAAACCGTACCTACTGTATTATTGATGGGCGTGTAAGAACCGCTAGTATCAATATTAAAATTAAACTGTCGCCATTGGTTCCTTACCAGATCAAGTCTTGCCAAACGCAATACAACCGAATCTTCAAAATCGGTTAAGAATAATCTTGCAAAACGGATGGATTTAAAGTCGGGAATATTTCCCACTTTTCTTGAGTAGCCTTTAACGGGAATACGAAACAGAAACCAATCTTCTGTGCGCCTCACGCCATCAGCAGAATTTACATTTACTTTTCTTTTATCGGTGATATAAGGTGTTACTCCTACATCCATGCCGGGTTTTAATTGTATCTCGTATTCATAATAAGACTCTGTTTCGTTGAGTGTATTATCCCGGTTCAGATCTTCATTATCGGGATATAGAGTTGCCGCAGAAGTAAACTGGCCGCCTGTTGTGGCAAGAGGTGAGTTACCCTGTGGGTTATTAAAATTTTTATACCTGCCTAATATACCCGTGCCCAATGGATCAAAACTCGGGTCACGGTACCATACATAATTATCGTTTGATGGATCTCGCAATGCTTTCTGGTAAGCTGCCGAACCGGTTCCGAAATTATTAGCAAGTCTTTGCAATACATACCCTTTTTTTCTACGTTCTGCATCATCATCCAAACCATCAAAACCTACATCCTGGTAAGGTCTGTCATTGGGATCATTACTGAATGCCTGCGTTATCTGTATGGGGTTTACTGGTGTTTTACCCCAGGTATTGCTGCTGTCAACCGCAGCAGGAATATTGGGTGTATTCATTCCATTTTCATAAAAACGTTTGCCGTCTTTTAAAATGTCCTCACTCACATTTCCAAAGTTGAGATACATTTTTCCGCCTTTGCTGTTTGGAATTTTTATAAACGGATCCTGTGTCCAGAATTCGATATACTCAATATTATTGGTTTCAAAATCTGTCTGATCGATTGCACGCATCAATCCCCCCCATCTTGCGCCAGGTCTTGATAATTTACCATTAGCACTAATTTCACCCGAGCGACTTTCAAAATTGTAAGGTCCTTTTTCGGTGGGATAGTATGCAAGATCAAAAGTGGCAGCCTGCACATCCGTAATATTGGTTGTGCGTTGCGGGAACAATTCATTAGTAAAAACCTGCCGCACACGGGGATCACTCAGTTCATCGAGATTTTTCCGGATTGGATTATTCGGACTGTTCCTGTCCTGCAGGTTAGGTTCAATATTGTACCAGGCAAGTTTGGCCCTGTTCTGGTTATAATCAATCGAATCATTCAATATTGCTTCCGGAAATTTAGGATTACCCTGTGGTGTTGAGGCAAGCGCCCATGCCACAAAAGGAAAACGGAGATCAATGCTTGTGCGCGTTCCTTCAAAATCATCGATAAAAACAAGCCCCTGGTCGCCGGACCCTATCTGTGATGGGTGACCCGGTTTTAATATCGCACCCTCACCATAAGCCGTAATAGCTGATTTGGCTTTGGTTGAATAAAAAGGTAGTCTATCCAGTAGCCTTGTCAGCCCCGGTAATTCTGAACGATAACTGAAATCAGCTCCATAAATGGCATTACTAATGGGGTCATCTCCATAACCGATTTTGGTAAAGAAGGGTCGCTCAGTCAGTTTTTCAAAAGTGGTACCAATGGTTAATTTTTTACTGGCTAAATAATCAAGCCTCAAAGCGGTAAAGCCTCTTTGCTGTATGCCGAAGTTGGCATTGTTTTCAAAAGAAATTTTTACCGGAATATTAGAACTGAGTATACCGGCATTAATAATTTTAACGGTACCCAAATTATAATCCACAATATAATCTGCACCCTCCCTCAATATCTGTCCGCCTGCTGTAACCGACACCGATCCTTGTGGAATATTAAAAGTATTTAACTGTATTTCAGATCCGCCCGTACTTCCTTTTACCTGTCCCTGCATAACAAAACGGTTCAGGTTGGCATAGGTTTGTGCAATGGCTTTAATGGAATCATATAACTGGTAATACACATATTTTCTTTTGGTGGCCGTCGGCAAACCGGAGAAAGCCAGTGTATCAAGGTCGCGGCCAAAAGGCTCCAGCACAGGGAACACCACGCGCCCCATTTGCGGAAGAATAGTAAAGCCTTCCACATAATCAAAGACACCATCGGGCTGCGGATCGTTACGGTTGTTTAACCGGTCGAGGTTTAATATCCGCAACAATGATTTTCCATCTACGGATGGGGAACTTTCAGGTAAATATCTTTTCAATCCGCCACTGGGTTCTTCATACAATACATTCAGTTTAAAATCTTCTTTTTGAATGCTCCCAAACAGATCAAGCGAATACACGTTCTTCATCATCCATCCCCAGGTAGGCAGTTCTGTTCTCTGTGAAGTAGCTTTTAATAATTTCAGAAATAAAACTTTTTGTACACCCCGTGAAGAATCCAGTGCTACATCCTGTGAAAATTCACCTACCTGGTATACCCTGCCATTGTACGTGTATTGATAAGCTACGCCTAATACTTCATCAGACTGTAACTGAACATTGATAGAAACAAAACCAACCTGCGGGTTGAAAAAATATTCAGAAGGATTCAATTTACGCGCAAAGGTTTTTTCATAATCATCTACCGGTTTTAATCCTTTGGATAACAGTAAACTATTGATGGCAGCAGGGTTACGTGCAGAAGGGTTACTCACAAGAGATGCATACAGATCATTTGCGCCGTTTGCGGGTAAAGCATTATTGGTGAGCGATCGGACATTGGGATTATAAGGGCGCGATTCTGCAAGGTCCATCAATCCAACTATATCACGGGCATCTGTTGTGGCACCCGTTCGGTTGGTTACCCATACCTCCATTCTTTGTATCTGCACCTGCGAGTTTACTATCGGCAGGCTTCGCATAGTTTTATTGTAATTCTCTCTAAAGTACTGCCCTAATAAAAAGTGTCGGTTCTCTTCATAATCATCGAGCTTCTTTGAAAAATTCTGCGTAGAGGCGCCGCCCTGTAAGGCCACCGACTGACGTGTTGATTTCTGATTAGCCAGGGCTGCTGTTACAAATAACTTACCAAACTGTAACTGTGTTTTAATACCAAACAAATTCTGTGCACTCGGAATAAGGGTACTTCGCGACTGGAAAGAAATATTACCCGCCTCCAGGCTCTTGATGATCTCATCATCCATGCCTTTATAATCAAGTTTTAATTGATTATCAAACCCCAGGTTAGAAAGGGTACTGTAATTAATAGGGAACTTCAGTTTATCCCCAATATTGGCGTTTACATTGAGTTTGGCATTCATGTCAAAATCAAATCCGCCATTTTTACGTGCACGTTCGGGAAGCGTTGGATTTTCTATGTTCTGTCCCTGGTAACCCGCCATAATATTTACTTCACCTGTGGGACGGATATCAACTTTTAATCCATTACCCGATGTACCAAAAATGCGATCAAACAATTTATCATACACACGCATTTTGGGCCTTTGCGATTTCAGGTTGAGGGTTGTGAGGGCCGCGGCTCTTTTTTTGAAATAATCATTTTCTGATTTCTGTGATTCTAATTTCCAGAATTCGTCGAAGGTTAAAAAAGTAGGTTTACGGTAATACTGGCCGCCTATCTTCTCAGTAATATAATATTGATGGCTTTTGGGATCGTATTCAATATTCCGTTTTATGAGTCCTGTATCGCGGAGATCAAATGGATTTTTGCTTTGGTTGGATAAAGGATCTCCCCTCCTGTCACTGATAGGATAGCGCACAGAATCTTTCTGCTGTGCCAGGGCATGTGTGCCGGACATTAGCAGGACTGTAACGATTAAAAAATAACAAAGAGGCTTCAAACAATTAAGCTTAGTTAAGTAGCAATGGAACGATAGGCAGAGACTTATTTACGTAGAAATGGAACCAATAGTTTACAGGTTTTTGAGTGATTGTTTAATGATGTCCTCCAATGATGATTTTTCTGTTGCTGCTGCCATGGTCTTTTTTACTGCCTGTTCAGCCATTGGTCTTCCAATACCAAGTGCAACCAGTGCATATACTGCATCAAGGTCCACCGACTGAACACCGGCAACCGCTGAAGAACTATCCAGACTTTGCTTGCCCAATTTATCCTTTAGCTCAACAATAAGCCTTTCAGCTGACTTTTTCCCTATCCCTTTGATACCTTCCAGCTGACGGGTGTTGCCTTGCACAATGGCCCTTGCTATCTCATCCGGACGCATTCCAGACAACATCATTCTGGCCGTTGCTGCACCCACCCCCGACACACTGATGAGTTGGAGGAACATTTCTTTCTCCGGCAATTCTGCAAAGCCAAATAAAGTTTGTGCGTTTTCAGTAATGTGCAGATAAGTAAAGAGCAGCCCGCTA
>JBBRHM010000147.1:0-8579 GCA_038222655.1 Chitinophagales bacterium
TTGGCAACTTTCAAATGATTGAGCTAATTTCATTTTAGCCAGGCATTTAAATTTTTAGCTTTTTTTATGCAGCCTTGATTTTTTTTGTTACTTTTTTGTATCAAGACAAAAAAGTAAATAACGTAACTGCTATCTGCAAGGATTTAGGCGAATAAACTACCTAATCCTACAAATGTTAATGATACAGAATTAGGAATTTTAAATCGTACACATGTTATCATTCATCACACGCAAACTCACGTATGGCCTTTTAGTATTGCTGGGTGTTGTGATAATGGTATTCTTTCTGTTTCAGGGATTTGGCGACCCCGCAAGACTGGTACTGGGTCAGTCCGGAGATAGTGCCACCATGAAGAATATTCGTAAAGAACTTGCGCTGGATCAACCTAAATGGAAACAGTTTTTATTATACCTGAATGATGTTTCACCGCTAGCCATTCATTCAAAAGAAGACATTCAAAAAAAACAATTGAAAGGTTTTTTTATCGGTGGTGATACAAAATTGGCTGTCAAATTACCTTACCTGCGGCGTTCTTATCAAACTAAAAAAGATGTGGGAGATGTGTTGTTTGAAGCCTTGCCCGGCACACTGATACTCGCATTGGCGGCCATGCTGATAGCTACAATACTGGGCGTGCTATTAGGCGTGCTGGCAGCTGTAAAACAAAATACATGGATGGATACCGGTTCTGTTTTTGCAAGCGTACTTGGAATTTCAGCGCCATCATTTTTTATGGGCATTGTACTTGCTTATCTTTTTGGTTTTGTATTGAGCAGCTATACCGGACTGCATATGACAGGTAGCTTATTTGCAATTGATCCCTTTACAGGGAAAGAATTGCAAATCAAAAACCTGGTGCTTCCCGCCATTACATTGGGTATACGGCCACTGGCCATTATTACACAGCTTACACGCAGTTCGATGCTTGATGTATTGGACCAGGATTATATCCGCACAGCCTATGCAAAAGGGCTGAGCAGGAGAGTGGTGATATTCCGGCACGCACTCCGCAATGCACTCAACCCGGTGATCACCGCTATTACAGGATGGTTTGCCGAATTACTCGCCGGTGCTTTTTTTGTCGAATATATTTTTGGGTGGAAAGGTATTGGTAAAGTTACGGTTGATGCACTGGAGAAACTTGACTTTCCGGTTGTGATGGGAAGCGTATTAATTACCGCAACTTTTTTTATTCTGGTAAATATTCTGGCAGATATCTTATACGGTGTAGTAGATCCAAGAGTGCGGATCCGGTAAGTTTTATTTTATGATCACCTCAGTCACTACTTTTTCACCAAACGCTTCATTCACGCGATCGATAATTTGTTGTTTCTGGTACATCAGCTCATTTTTTAGGGGGCCTACAGACGTGTGTATAAATAATTTCTGGTTAACAATCTGTATTTTATCTGTATACTTCGAAATCGTTTTTCCCATTAGTTGCTCCCATATTTCTTCAATCTGCACCGCGCGTATACCATTACGCAGGTGGCTTTTATTAAGAAAGCCTTTGATAGCATCGCCAATGTGGAACTCAGACATAGAACGAAGTTAGTAATTAGTAATTACCCATTCCTAATTCTTAATTAATTCAATCAACTGATACGTTACCCCAATTCCATTCAACTGAGATTGTAACCGCTCTGCGTGTGTATCGGTAATAAAAACCTGCCCGTCAGTTTCTGCGCATACCCATTGCAGTAACTGGAACATTCTTTGTTCATCCAGTTTTTCAAAAACATCATCCAGTAAAAGAATTGGCGTGAATCCTTTTTTTTCTTTTAATACCTGCCATTCCGCAAGTTTAAGTGCAAACAGCAGGCTTTTGCGTTGGCCCTGTGAAGCTTCGGTTTTAAAGGGTACCATGTCCATTAAAAATAATAGGTCATCTTTATGAATACCCGTAGTGGTGCGCTGAAGAAGAATATCTTTCTGCCGGGTTGCTTGTAACAGGCCGTTAAAATCATTATGCAGCAACTGGCTTTCATAGGCAAGCGAGAGACCATCATCTTTTCCTGCAATCCTTGTATATAGAGAGCCGGTTAGTGCAAGAAAGCCGGTTAGAAATTCTTTTCTTTCGCGGAAAAGATAATTTCCTTTGTCGGTTAGTTGCCTGTTCAATACCTGTAACAATGCTTCATCGGTGTTACCTGTATCAGCCGAAATTTTCAAGAGGCTGTTGCGTTGCTGTAATAGCTTATTATAATCGATGAGGTGATGCAGGTAATCTTTGTTGATCTGTGATAATAGAGTGTCCAGAAATTTCCTCCTTTCATCACTGCCACCCGTAATCAATACGATATCATCCGGCGCTATCATTACACAGGGAAGTTTACCGATATGATCGGAGAATTTTTTATATTCTTCACCATTCAAAGCCAGCTCTTTTCGGTTATTTTCCCGTACCACACAGGTAATAAGTTGTGACTCATCATTCAATACATACGTACCTTCCAGACGCATACCCGTTAAACCATGGTGTACATTCTGACTGTCGGGCCTGGAAAAATAGCTTCTTGAAAAACCCAGGTAATAAACAGCATCCAGCAGGTTTGTTTTTCCGCTGCCATTGATGCCGCATATGCCCACGATTCTGTCAGTAAATGAAAACTGTTGCTGCACATAATTGCGAAAGTGAACCAGCGATATGGACTGAAGCCTGAGCATTGATCGGGCAAAGTAAAGCAGAACGGGCATAATAATTCATAGTGAGTATGACTGAAAGCATTTATTTTTAGTAAAAATTCGGCTTTGAAGACGATATTATCCGCACCGCAACTGGCCCTCACTGTAAAAAGACTCGCACACCAGATATTGGAAAATAATCTGGATCTCACCGATACCGTGTTAATCGGTCTCCAGCCCCGCGGAATTTTTCTGAGCGACCGTATAGTGAATGAACTGGAAAAAATCATTGCACCAGGTTTAATAAAGTATGGCAAACTGGATATCACTTTTTACCGCGATGATATCAGAAAAAGCCTGCATATTGCCAATGCAACAGATATTCCCTTCAGCATTGAAAATAAAAGAGTGGTATTGATAGATGATGTACTCTACACGGGACGCACCATCCGTGCCGCACTGGATGCACTGCTTGCGTTTGGACGACCATCCAAGGTTTCGCTTTGTGTTCTGGTAGACCGCCGCTTCAGCCGTGAGCTACCCATTCAACCCGATTATGCAGGTAAAACAATTGACACCATCATATCTCAAAAAGTAAAAGTTTGCTGGAAAGAAAAAGATGAGGTTGATGAAGTGGTGTTAATTTAATAGTAACCCGTAACTGATAATGAAACCCCGACCATAATTTGTTACATATTCATTCATTACCCTATCTTTGATTTTTAATGAAACTATCTACCAAACATCTCCTTGGTATCAAAGATCTCAACAGGGAAGATATCCGGCTTATTTTATCTACTGCCGAACAATTCAAAGAAGTTTTACAACGACCGGTTAAAAAAGTTCCCTCATTGCGGGATATTACGATCGTAAACCTTTTTTACGAAAATTCTACCCGTACCCGTATGTCTTTTGAACTGGCCGAGAGAAGGCTTTCCGCAGATGTGTTGAATTTTGCAGCCAGCAGTTCTTCCTCAGCAAAAGGCGAAACCCTGCTGGATACGGTTAATAATATACTCAGTATGAAAGTGGATATGGTGGTGCTTCGCCACAGTGCTTCCGGTGCACCGCATTTTCTTGCTAAAAATATTCCTGCAGCCATTGTAAATGCCGGGGATGGTATTAATGAGCATCCTACACAAGCTTTACTGGATGCTTATTCGATGCAGGAAAAAATGGGTAAACTGGAGGGATTAAAAGTGGCCATCATCGGCGATATCATGCACAGCCGTGTGGCCCTTAGCAATATGTACCTGCTGCGCAAGATGGGCGCCGAAGTAATGGTTGCCGGACCTCCCACACTAATCCCGAAATATATTGGTGAGGCATTGGGCGTACGGGTAGAATATAATCTTAAGAAAGCATTGCAATGGTGCGATGTGGCCAACGTGTTGCGCATACAACTCGAAAGACAGAACCAACCCTTGTTCTCCTCACTACGCGAATACAATCTTGCTTACGGAATCAATCGTAAATTGCTGGAAGGTCTTGGTAAAGATATCGTCATCATGCATCCGGGCCCCATTAACCGGGGTGTGGAGCTTGACAGTGATGTTGCAGACGGGCCTTATTCCATAATCCTAAATCAGGTAGAAAATGGAGTAGCTGTTCGTATGGCGGTATTATACCTGCTGGCTAACCGCGAAACCTAACAAGTACGAAATAAGAAGTTTATTAAAATAATGGATAAGATATTTTAGAATCACACCCCTCGGAAATCTCAGTTTTTAGTTCGTACTTCGTACCTCGTAATTAGTATTTACCTCTATGCCAAGAATCTGCCTATTCCCCGGAACTTTTGATCCTGTTACATTAGGACATGTTGATATCATTAACCGGGCCATTCCTTTATTTGATATGATTTATATTGGTATCGGTATCAACTCTGCCAAGAGCCCCATGTTTAGCGCAGAACAAAGGATGGAATGGTTTAAAGAAATTTATAAAAATGAACCAAGAGTAGAAAGCGTGGTCTACGACGGATTAACCGTTAACTATTGCAGAAGCATCCAGGCAAATTTTATTCTGCGGGGCATACGTTATGTAAGCGATTTTGAATATGAAAAAGCCATCGCCGATGCCAACCGCACACTCGACAGAAATATTGAAACGATCTTCCTCACCGGTGAACCGAAATATACATCCGTAGCTTCCACTATTGTTCGCGATATCATCCGCAATGGGGGTGACGCTTCGCCTTTCCTTCCTGAGGAAGTGAATATCTCTTTACAAAGTCACCAGTCATAATAAATGATGTATGGTTATCTGGCATAAAAAAGACTTATCGTTACGCGATTTTGATGGACTCGGTAAACAAACCTTGGGCGAGCATATCGGCATACGTTTTTCTGAAGTGGGTGAAAATTACCTGAAAGCCACCATGCCGGTGGATCACCGTACTCGCCAACCATATGGATTATTGCATGGCGGCGCTTCGGTAGCATTGGCTGAAACCATTGGTAGCGTTGGCGCCGCCATGGTAATCGATTCCGAAAAGTTTATTTGTGTAGGGCAGGAGATCAATGCCAATCATTTGCGGGGAGTACGTGAGGGTCTGGTAACCGGTATTGCTAAACCCGTTCATATCGGCAGCAGTTCGCATGTTTGGGAAATAAAAATTTATGATGAAGCAGAAAAGCTAATCTGCATCAGCCGCATAACAGTAGCGATACTTAAAAAGAGATAATGCATTGCATTTTATAATTCTTCTATCACCAGGTTTCTCCAACGCACTTTAATTCCCCCGCCATCATGAATTTGTAAAGCAATAAATCCATCACCTTTACCAATCTTTTCATCTTTGAGGTTTATGATAGGGTGACCGTTAAGCCAGGTACTTACTTCATCACCATTTACTTTTATTTTCATCGTGTTCCATTCACCCATTTTTAGCCATTGTTCATCTTCGGGTTTGGGATATATCAACCAGCCACGACCATAAGACTCATACACACCGCCTGTATGTTTGCCCGGAGGCGCCACTTCCACCTGCCAGCCACTGATCTTTACACCTTCAATCGAAGACCTGAAAAATACTCCGCTGTTGCCATTGGCCTCCTGGTTAAAATCTACTGAGAGGATAAAATTTTTGTATGATTTTTTTGTTGACAGGTAACCATACTTTTTATCCGGACCACTTTCGCATACCAGTTCACCATTATCAACATACCATTTTTCAGTACCGTTGATTGTCCAGTTACTGATGTCTTTGCCATTGAAGATAGGGGTGCTTTGTGCATTGGCTCCATAGATCATGAAAACCAGAATCAGGGTGAGAGTATATTTCATATTGTATGTTTTCAATGTATTATTGTCATTTTTTAAAAATCATTGAGGAGAAATTTATCTGACAAAAATATTCTGTTGATGTCTTTCTTATTTATTGAAATGACGATGTAATAACTGGCAATATAATCAGAAACCCGCTTTTCTAACTACTTCTACCACGGTCTGATAACTTTCTTGTAAACATTTTTCCAGTTCATGTCCACTTACCCATACAATGGCCGTGATGTCTTCTTCTTTCTGAGGGATGGTCTTTTGTTTTCCCGGTGCCCTCATCGCATACCAATGGGTTTCTTTGATCACATTTTTCAACAAAAAAAGATCAAAATATTCATGGTAACTTGTTTGGATCAAATTCCCCAGATTAACTTTTACAAGACCTGTTTCTTCCATTACTTCTCTTACGGCACAGGCTTCAATGGTTTCTCCTTTATCCAGCTTTCCTTTTGGAAGATCCCATTTGCCGCGCCGGTAAATCATCAGCAACTCATTCTTGTCGTTTTGTACCAACCCACCACCCGCAATAATTTTCTTTTTTCCCATGATGGATCAAATGTGAATACAATTTTTCAATTTCCCAATTACAAAATTCAAAATGAGTTTACATTCGCTCCATGACAAACGAAAAAGCTGTTGCCGAAAAATTACTACAGGCAGGTGCGGTGAAATTGAGCCCCGAAAAACCCTTTACCTGGGCCAGTGGCTGGAAAAGCCCTATTTACTGCGATAACCGGAAATTGTTATCCTTCCCGTTTGTGCGCGATTTTATTAAAAGCGAAATGTGTAACGTGGTGTTTGAACATTTTCCTGAAGCCGAAGTGCTGGCTGGTGTGGCCACTGCAGGAATTCCATGGGGGGCGATGGCAGCTGATCAATTAAAGTTGCCCTATATCTATGTGCGTCCAAAACCAAAAGAACATGGAATGGGCAACCAGATAGAAGGGTCATTTTCGGCTGGCCAAAAAATCTTGGTTATCGAGGACCTGATCTCAACAGGTAAAAGCAGTTTACAGGTGGTGGATGTATTGCGGCAGGCCGGCGTAGAAGTGGTGGGTATGGTATCCATCTTTACTTATGGATTTTCAATAGCAGACACTGCATTTGCGGAAGCAAAAGTTGTATACCGTTCGCTTACAGATTATGAGCAGCTCATTAGTCTTGCTGTTGAAAAGGGGCAGATAAGTGCCGAAACAGAGAGCTTATTATTGCAATGGCGCACCGACCCTGCAAACTGGCAGGGAATTTGACAATACAAATCAAATCTTTCCAATGAAAAAAATGCTGATGGTTATGATTGTGCTGGGTTCTGGCTACCTCGTGCAGGCGCAACAACCAAAATTCCAGTGGCTTACCGTTAAATCGGCCAACCTTCGCTGCTGGGAATGTAAGGAGAGACTGGAAAAATACCTGATCGTTGAGAATAAAGCCAATATGGAAAGCGGTATCATGCAATGGAAGATTAATATGTTACAAGCAGAGATTAAATTCCAGTATTTGCCAGACCGAACCAATCCCGGTGTGATCAGAACCGCCATGAATAATGCGGGTTTTGATGCTGATACTGAAAAGGCGGAAGAGGATGCCTACAAACTTCTTCCTGCAGCCTGCAAGCGCCCTGAAGAAGGTGGCGGCCCCAAAAAAGGAAAGCCCTGCCACATGCAGCCCTTTTAATAAATCTCGTCCTTGCGAGGTACGAAGCAATCTGTGCTTCGAATAGCAGGAAGATGGATACTTAAAGACCTATTAGCGTTAAATTATTTTTTACGGGAAGAAAGAAGCAATCTTTCTTAGAAAGAGCAAGAAGGCTGGTACTTTTTAAGCACAGGCTGCTTCGTTCCTCGCAGCGACGTTTCTAAAACAAGTTCAGCTTATGCTTTCCTTCATAATTAAAGGGCACTGTTTTATAAAATCCTGCTTTGCCTAATCTTGTGGTTCCTTTTACATTAATGAGTATTTCCTGACTGAATAGAAGGTTAAGTCCATTTTTCAAGACAGTCTTCATATCAACTAGCACACGCGAAGGAAGTGTGAATTCAGCCCTTCTGGGAATATGCATTAAGGTGTCCAGCTGAAATTTTCCCAGATAGCTTTTATCTACATACACATCACAATCCACTTTTTTAAGATCCACCCCAAAACCGTTGGGATTATAATAAACCAGGTCCATCGAAAGGGCAGTTTGGTCAAAACCCAAAGTTTCAATTTTAAGGTTCTTCATGTCACGGTAATCAAATCCCTGTGGTTGGCTGCAAGAAGCCAGCAAAAGAGCAAAAGAGGCGCATATAAGTAGTTTTTTCAAGAGCGGTCTATTTGGCTGCAAAATAGGAGAGAGTGGCCAAATTCCAATTATTGATTCAAGCATTTTAACTATATTCGTTACTAAAAATATTGGCAAAATGATTAATGTATTAAAAATATTTAAATACTAATATAATTAGTCATTAAAACATACTATAATATACTATTAACCAATTATTTATAGTTATATACTTATTAATTATTAGTAATAAAATATAGTCGAAATACCAAATATTACATCAGTATAACTTATGCAACTATCACAACAAATTAAAGAATCATTAATTATTGAAAGTCAATACTTTGGAAGTGTTACTTATACTTCTATTTTGTTTCATTTTACGAATATTAAAATTGAGCAATATGAAAC
>JBBRHM010000148.1:0-8548 GCA_038222655.1 Chitinophagales bacterium
CGGTGATCCCAAAGCGGCCGCAATGGCTAAAAAAGCTGGCAAGTTTAAACTGACCAAAAGCTTTTACAATTAAATATCTTATTCTTTCAATAGCTTATATCTTCCATCGTATCAAGAATCGTTAGATAACTCGCATACCTGTCTACTGAAACGGTTCCCACATTCACCGCGTTTTTTACCGCACAGCCCGGTTCATTAATGTGCATACAATTATTAAACTGGCAATCATTAATCAATGCGCACATCTCGGGGAAATATTGAGACAGCTCCTGTTTAGTAATATCCACCACCCCAAATTCACGCACACCGGGCGTATCAATGATATGACCGCCTGTATCCAGATCAAACATTTCTGCAAAAGTGGTGGTATGCAAACCCTTGCCGCTCCAGCCGCTAACCTCCTGCGTTCGGATACTGAATTGGGGAAATACGGTATTAATAAAGGTTGATTTACCTACGCCACTATGCCCGCTGAGCAAAGTAGTTTTGTTATGCAGCAGGGTTTTTACTTCTTCTACACCTTCCTTATTCTGCACACTGGCCAGCACTACTTTGTAACCAACGGCTTCATAAATTTCTTTCAGCAAAGCAAATTTCTCCAGCTCTTTCTTACGATAGATATCTGATTTATTAAAAACAATAATTGCCGGAATATGATATGATTCGCAGGAGACCAGGAACCTGTCCATAAATCCCTGGGATGTTTTGGGATCTTTTAAAGTAGCAAACAAAATACTCTGGTCCAGATTGGAAGCAATAATATGGTGCAGCCTTTTATTATGCGGCGATACCCTTGCCACATAATTACGACGATCATAAATATGATCGATCATGGCAGATTCTTCCTGGATATCTTCTATTTCCATTTCCACTTCATCGCCTACTGCGAGTGGATTGGTAGAGGTGATCTCATCAATTTTAAAAATTCCTTTAATACGGGCATTATACAATTTACCGTTTTCGGATTTTGCCACATACCAGCTACCGGTAGATTTATAAATGCGAGCCTTCATTACAACGAAGATAATAAGGAGTCGATAGTCAATGGTCCATAGTGTATAGTATTTCTTTTACTGTATGTTATGGGCCATCGACTATCGGACTGTTGCCTCCAAATCAATATCTTTGCAGCCTATGGCGAAATTTGCACATGATGAAGTGGTACCAGATCATGAAAGCGGCTTACAGAAAAAAGAACAGGTTGCCCGAATGTTTAACAGTATTGCGTTCCGGTATGATTTTATGAACCGTTTTCTTACCGCTGGGATTGATATACGCTGGCGAAAAAAAGCAATACAACAGTTAAAGGAAAGTAATCCAAAAAAAATTCTGGATGTGGCTACCGGCACGGCTGATGTGGCTATTTTAACCTATCAAATGCTACAACCGGAAAAGATTACCGGTATCGATATTTCGGAAGGCATGCTGGAACTGGGAAGAAAAAAGTTAACAACCCTGCATCTCACAGATCGGATTGAGCTTAAGAAAGGCGATAGTGAATTATTATCTTTTGATGATAACAGCTTTGATGCCGTTACCGTTGCATTTGGCGTTCGTAATTTTCAAAACCTGCAAAAAGGCCTTACAGAAATGTTGCGTGTTTTGAAACCCGGCGGCAGATTAGTAGTGCTGGAATTTTCAAAGCCATCACAACCCATTTTTAAGGCCCTCAGTAACTTTTACATGAATGTGATAACGCCCGCCATTGGCAGGTTGTTTACTAATAATCAAAGTGCTTATCAATACCTAAATGACAGTGTGCAGGCTTTTCCGGAAGGGCAACCTTTTCTCTCTATTTTGCAGGAAGCAGGTTTTACCGAAACATACCTGAAAAGACTCAGCCTGGGTATCTGCACCATTTATTGCGGAAGTAAATAAGCCACATTGTTTTTATTACGGGCAGCAGTTAACTGTTTGCACTTCTCTATATAGTAGACCATAGCAATCTGTTAAAAACAACGCTTATTCTATCCAACTGGCAAACGGGTATTATATTGCAGTGAATATCTTTCAGACCAAACACCGGCCTATTGTCCCTTATTTGTACACATTCTATTTTATTGAACAACACAACCGATTGATTTTAAATTGATTAATTCAGGCAGTACCATATCGCGGAAGCAGCTGCTGCTTCCAGTTATTATCATTTTTTGCGTAACCCAACTAAGTGCGCAGAAAGAAATGTATCGTCGTAATCACGATGACCTGATCTATTATTTTGGGTTAACACTGGGCTATAATTACTCTTACCTGCATATTACCAAATCAGCTAAATTTTTGCAAAGCGACAGCATTATGTCTGCCGAGCCTGGCTCCAGTGGTGGCATTGCTATGGGGTTAATGGCCACTGCCAGATTAAGTGATCATTTTCAGGTACGCGTAAATCCGCAACTCATCATTGGCGGTTCAAAATATATTGCCTATACACTTGGCAAAACAAAACCAGGTGAATCCATCGTTCAAAACCAGGTATTGCCTGCAACATTGGTGAGCGTGCCGATACAGGTAAAATTCAACTCAGACAGGATTGGAAATTTCAGAACCTATTTACTGGGTGGTTTAAAATTCGATACAGATCTTTCCAGTAACTCTTCCCTTAGAAATGCAGATGATCTGCTCAAACTCAAGCGCACCGATTTTGGGTTTGAAATCGGCATGGGGTTTAATTTTTACCTCCCCTTTGTAACCGTTTCTCCTGAGATCAAGATCAGCAACGGTTTATCCAATATTCACCAGCTGGATCCTGCGCTAAAATATTCCAATACACTTGACCAGGTGCTTTCCCGCATGGTTGTATTCTCCATTCACTTTGAAGATTAAGATTTTTTAGTAGGTATAGAAAATTGACAGTGCTGATGATGTATTTAATACATTGCATTCTCAACGGCTTTACCAAACTTTGCGGCTATGAAACAGTATATCATTAAGAACACCTGTCTTATTAATGAGGGACAAAAAATATATGGAGATATACTGCTAAAAAAAGGCAGGATTGAAAAGATCGCACCGTCTATTAATACAAAAGAAAATAGTATAGAGATCAATGGCACTGATCGTTTTTTGCTACCTGGCGCTATTGATGACCAGGTTCATTTTCGGGAGCCGGGATTAACCCATAAAGCAACCATACAAACAGAAGCCAAAGCAGCCATTGCCGGGGGTGTTACCAGCTTTATGGAAATGCCCAATACCAGTCCGCCTGCTTTTACCCATAGTTTACTGGAAGAAAAATACACGATTGCGAAGCAAACGTCACTGGCCAATTATTCTTTTTACATGGGTACTTCCAATACCAATATCGAAGATGTTTTGCAAACCAATAAGAAAAAGAATGATGTCTGTGGAGTAAAGATTTTTATGGGGTCTTCTACAGGAAACCTGCTGGTAGATAATCCACTGATGCTTGATAAAATTTTTGCCGGTAGTGAATTACTCATCGCCACACATTGCGAAGATGAAAGTATTATAAAAGCGAACCTGCAGGAGCTAAAAGCCAAAAAAAAGTTCCTTGAAGTTTCGGATCATCCTGTTATCCGAAATGAGGAAGCCTGTTTTGAATCCTCTTTCCGCGCTATTCAATATGCCAAAAAATATAATAGTCGTTTGCATATCCTGCATATCAGTACAGCCAAAGAGCTACAGTTGTTTACCAATATGATACCGCTGAAAGACAAGCGCATCACAGCAGAAGTATGTGTGCATCATTTACATTTTAGCAGTGATGATTATGTGCGTTTGGGTAACCTCATCAAATGCAACCCCGCTATTAAAGCTCCCCATAACCGGGAAGAATTATGGAAAGCACTGCTGGATAACAGGCTTGATCTTATTGCCACCGATCATGCCCCGCATGTATGGGCAGAAAAACAGGAGGACTATGAACATGCGCATGCCGGCCTTCCCCTTGTACAGCATTCTTTACCCTTAATGCTCCATTATGTAAAAGAAGGTAAGATCAGTATAGAAAAAATGGTAGAAAAAATGAGTCATGCCATTGCCGACTGTTTCCAGGTTTCAGAGCGTGGCTATATCAGGGAAGGATATTATGCCGATCTTGTATTAGTGGATATGAATCAATCAACCACTATTTCTAAAGAAAATATTCTCTATAAATGCGGCTGGAGTCCGCTGGAAGGTTTTGTATCACCTGCATCCGTTACCCATACTTTTGTAAATGGCCACCAGGTTTATGGAAACGGTGTGTTTGATGAATCTCATATGGGAATGCGCATGAATTTTGCGAGATAAAAAGTTGGGAGTCTGCATTTACTCATTCACAACTCCTAACTTCAAAATCCTAACTTCTAACTAACTCTATGCAGGTAGACAAAACCACGCTCGCCGACCTCTCTATTTTTCATAGCGAAGAAGAGCAATCTGTTTTTCATCATTTAAACTATACACAAACCAATGGTGGCAGGGAATATCTGCGACAGTTACTTAATCATCCGCTTCATTCCATTGACGCTATCCTTGATACACAGCAAACAATCCGTTGTTTGAGAGATGTTTCAGATCAATGGCCGGTATTTGTAACCAACGGTACCATCATAATGATTGAAAAATTTTATGAATCGCAGTTGAATGATTTTTCAAAGCAGCCTAACCGCATAAATGCAACCATCTATAAACTTTTAAACGGCCCTGATTTTTCACTGATCCGTTATTCGGTAGAACATGCCATTGATTTTACCAGAGGGCTTCAGCAGATAGTTACCCTTCTGGAAAAATCCACCCAGAGCAGGGAGCTTTCTATGTGGATAGCCCGGATATCGATGCTGCTGAACAGGCCCATGATACAAGACCTTATTTACCTGGATAAAAAACAACTAAGCCCTGTAGAAGTGCTTAGTTATGGAGGCGTTATCCGTTACCATTTTAAAAATGCAGCTTTTGAACTCATAGACATTTACAGCAAGTTTGATGCATATATGGGTTTGGCATTGGCGTGTAAGAAATTCGATTATTGTTTTCCTTCTATCCAGCCAACAAAAGAACCGTTTATTAAAGCAAAACAATTGTACCATATATTGGTGGAGAATCCAGTATCGTATGATATCGGGCTTGCTAAAGATAATAATTTTCTTTTTTTAACCGGTGCCAACATGGCGGGCAAGAGTACTTTTATAAAAGCGGTAGGTGTGTCTGTTTACCTCGCCCATGTAGGTATGGGTGTGCCGGCAAAAGAAATGCAGTTAAGTTTTTTTGATGGATTGCTGAGCAATATACAGGTAGTGGATAATATAGTTAAGGGTGAAAGTTTCTTTTTTAATGAAGTGCAACGTATCAAAAGCACGATTGAAAAAATTAGCGACGGAAAAAACTGGCTGATACTGATAGATGAATTGTTTAAAGGTACCAACCAGCAGGATGCAGTAAAATGCAGCATCACGGTAATAGAGGGCCTACGCAAAATGAAGAATGCCTTGTTCGTACTCTCCACACACTTATATGAAATTGGTGATGACCTCCGGAAGTATGCTAATATTCAATTTTATTATTTTGAAACTTCGGTAAAAGACGACCAGCTATTGTTCAGCTATCAATTAAAAGAGGGCATCAGTAATGACCGGCTCGGCTACCTGATATTAAGAAAAGAAGGCGTAGTGGATCTTTTGGAAAAATTATAATTATCTTGAACAACTCAATCCTCAAAAAACAATATGAAGATTTCTGTTTTGTTATCAGTCATTTTAATCTGCTTTTCCGGTTTATCCCAGTCGCAACCCCTGGTATCCAAAGTGTATCACCCGGAAGGGAAAGGGAGTATTAAAAAAATATTCAGCGGATCGGGCACGTTGTTATCTGTTCATACAATGCATTCGGTCAGTTTACGCAAAGGAAAATCACGTGTCTGGCAGGAAGCAATAACGGGCAAGGAACTTTTTTTTATAGTTAAGGATGGGCCTGTGAAAGTAAATTTAGGTGGCACTGTTGCTGAATTAAACAGGGGCTCTGTAATAACGCTTTTACCCGGCGATAAACTAACAATTGAAAACACCGGAGAATCTATAGCATGGTTGTATGAGATGACGTATCGCTCAATTGAACAACCCGAAAGTGAGCGGGGTAAAAAAGCCGGTGGTTCTTTTATGATGAACTGGAACGATATGGTATTCAAACCCCATAACAGGGGCGGCGTTCGCCAGCTGTTTGACAGGCCCACTGCTATGCTGAACCGTTTTGATATACATGTTACCACACTTAATGAAGGTTTTAAAAGTCATGACCCGCATACCCACAAAAATGATGAGATCATTCTCATGCTGGATGGTAATGCAGAAATGCAGATAGGTACTGATCACCAGAAAGCCAATGCCGGCGATGTTGTCTATCTCAGCTCAATGGTACTTCATAACCTTACCAATGTTGGCAAAACGCCCTGTCTGTATTTTGCCATACAATGGAATTAGGTTTCCATCAGGTATAAATACGGTATTATGCTAAGTCATATGCCATTACCTTTCTTGCTTTATTGCGAAACGCTTTTGCGAATCCTTACGCGCTCGTGTCTTCGCGGTTAAGAAAGCCACGCATATGCTCATAAAAACTTTTGGCAGCGCCGTCTATGGTGTAGAGGCCATTAACATTACCATTGAAGTAAATGTAAGTATGGGTCAGGGCTATACCATTGTAGGGCTACCTGATAATGCTGTGCGTGAAAGCCTGCAACGCACAGAAAGTGCTATCAAAACAAATAACTACTATATGCCCCGCACTAAAATAGTAGTAAATCTTGCGCCGGCCGATATCAGGAAAACAGGATCTGCCTTTGATTTACCTATTGCCATGGGCATACTGGGTGCAAGTGAGCAACTGGAAGAATGGGAGCGTGTAAAAGATTATGTAATCATGGGCGAACTAAGTCTCGATGGCATCATACAACCCATTAAGGGCTCTTTACCCATTGCCATACAGGCAAGAAAAGAAGGATTTAAAGGTTTGATTGTTCCGCTGGCCAATGCAAGAGAAGCGGGCATGGTAAATAACCTTGCTGTATATGGTGTGAAACACCTGAATGAAGTAGTAAAATTTTTTAAAGATGTACACGCATTGCAACCCGTTGTTGTAAACACCAGAGAAGAATTCTTTAGTAATCAATATGAATTTGATATTGATTTTAGTGAAGTAAAAGGACAGGAAAATATTAAACGGGCCATGGAAATTGCCGCTGCAGGCGGACATAATGCCATCCTGATTGGCCCGCCCGGTGCCGGCAAAACCATGCTGGCAAAGCGTTTGCCAACCATACTTCCGCCACTGAGTTTGCAGGAGGCTCTTGAAACAACCAAGATACATAGTGTAGCGGGGAAGATGCCGGAAAACAGTGCGCTTATTAATAAACGCCCATTCCGTTCTCCCCATCATACCATTTCCGATGTGGCGCTGGTAGGCGGCGGCGGCACCCCGCAACCCGGAGAAATTTCCCTTGCGCATAATGGTGTTTTATTTCTGGATGAATTACCCGAATTCAAAAGAACGGTACTGGAAGTGATGCGACAACCGATGGAAGAGAGAAGGGTAACCATCTCCCGTGCAAAAATGGCTTTGGATTTCCCTGCTAATTTTATGTTGATTGCTTCTATGAATCCCTGTGCCTGCGGTTATTACAATCATCCGGAAAAGGAGTGTACCTGTCCGCCGGGAGCTGTGCAGAAATATCTGAACAAAGTATCCGGTCCTTTATTAGACAGGATTGATCTGCATGTTGAAGTAACGCCCGTTTCATTTAGCGAACTGAGTAATCAAAATAATGGAGAGTCTTCTGCCGCCATTCGTGAACGTGTGATCAAAGCAAGAGAAATACAAGCCGCTCGTTACGGAGAACATTCCGGTATTTACGCCAACGCCCAAATGAGCAGTAAACAACTTCGTGAGATTTGTGTGATTAGTAACATTGGAGAAAATTTATTAAAGAAAGCCATGGAAAAACTAAACCTCAGTGCCCGTGCATACGACCGCATTTTAAAAGTGAGCCGCACCATTGCTGATCTTGCAGGAAGTGAGGATATTAAACCTGAATATTTGGCTGAGGCGATTCATTACAGGAGTTTGGATAGAGAGGGATGGGCGGGGTAGCTGCCGTTTTTGGTCGCCTGACCAACAACAAAACATAACTAAAGACACATGATACGATTTGAACACCCTGGCCGTTGTTGGTCGCCTGACAAACAACAAAACACGACAAACTCACATAATACGATTTGAGCACCATACACAATTCACTACTCCCCCGCCGTTGTTGGTCGCCTGACCAACAACAAAACACCACAAACACACATGATACGATTTGAGCACCATACACAATTCATAACTATCACAAACCTGAATTGGCTACCGTTGCTCCAGAATGATTACCATAAAAAAATCATTTTAGAAGCACTCTTAAACCGCATTACCAAAGAGCAGGTAAGTATCTATGCTTTTGTGCTCATGCCCAATCATATGCATTTCATCTGGCAGTTACATGATGGGGTGATCCGGCAGGATTTTCAAAGGGATTTTTTAAAATTTACAGCACGAAGTATACTCAATTTTATGAGAATGA
>JBBRHM010000149.1:0-8263 GCA_038222655.1 Chitinophagales bacterium
AGCTGTTTGAGTTATTAATACAAAGTAAGTTATGCAAGCATTTTTCGCCACAGATACACAGATTTTCACAGATTTTTTCTGTGCTAATCTGTGGATCTGTGGCAATGGTTTTAAAATATAATTAACTCAAACAGCTTCTTAAATCTAGAAATTACAGTATACAATTTATTTTTTTTACCAGCATAAAAAAACCAGGGAAAATCCCTGGCCCAAATAATACTGTTTACCACTCTCTTTTTATATATGCTCAACCTCTTCATTACGGAATATTACCACGCCATCGAATACATCTACCAACACAATCTTATTCTTATCAATATCACCAGCCAGTATTTTTTTACTTAGTCCATTGATGATCTGCTTTTGTATTAATCTCTTTAAGGGTCTTGCACCAAATTGCGGATCATATCCCTGCTCCGCCAGAAATTCCAATAAATAATCACTAAAATCCAGTGTGATCCCATTTGCAGCAACCATCTGCTTCAATCCTTCCAGCTGTATCTTTACAATACCCGTAATCTGTTTTTTCATCAGGGGGCTAAACATAATAATCTCATCTACCCTGTTTAGAAATTCGGGTCTTATCGTTTTACGCAAATGGTCCATTACTTCCACTTTCACTTTCTCTGTAACTTCTTCCTGGTTTTTTTCAGTAATGTTTTCAAATGCATCCTGTATCAGGTGACTGCCGATATTACTTGTCATGATAATAATGGTGTTCTTAAAATTCACTACACGGCCCTTATTATCTGTTAACCGGCCATCATCCAATACCTGCAGCAAAATATTCCACACATCAGGATGGGCTTTTTCAATTTCATCCAGTAAAACCACACTATACGGTTTCCTTCGAACGGCTTCTGTTAACTGGCCACCCTCATCATATCCCACATATCCGGGAGGTGCGCCCACCAGGCGGGATACCGTATGTTTTTCCTGGTACTCGCTCATATCAATACGCGTCATCATGCTCTCGTCATCAAACAGGTATTCTGCCAATGCTTTGGCCAATTCTGTTTTTCCCACACCGGTTGTACCCAGAAAAATAAAAGAACCGATTGGCTTTTTAGGATCCTGCAATCCTGCGCGGCTTCGCCTTATAGCATCTGCCACTGCGGTAATAGCTTCCTCCTGCCCTACTACACGGTTATGCAGTTCTTCTTCCAGATTCAGTAATTTTTCTCTTTCCCCCTGCAACATTTTGGCTACAGGAATGCCGGTGGCTTTGGCAACATTTTCTGCAATGTCTTCTGCATCTACTTCTTCTTTCAGCAAACGCTTATCAGTAGAACTTTCCAGCTGCGTCATTAATTGACTGGTCAACGCTTCCTGTTCCTGAATTTTACCATAGCGTATTTCTGCTACTTTACCATAGTCGCCGTTACGCTCTGCCTGTTCTGCCTGTTGCTTAAGTTCTTCTATTTTTACTTTGGCATTCTGTACCTGTTCTACCAGCTCTTTTTCCTGCTGCCATTTAGATTTCAGCGTGTCGCGTTCCACTGAAAGATTACTGATAGTTATATTCAGTTCTTTCAGTTTATCCTTATCATTTTCACGTTTAATGGCTTCGCGTTCAATTTCCAGTTGTCGTATCTGTCTATCCAATTTATCCAGTTCTTCCGGCATGGAATTCATTTCCAGTCGCAGTTTGGCGGCACTTTCATCTATCAGGTCAATGGCTTTATCTGGTAAAAAACGGTCGGTCATGTACCGGCTCGACAATTCAACAGCGGCAATTATTGCTTCATCTTTTATACGAACATGGTGATGGGTTTCATACCGGTCCTTTAATCCGCGCAGGATAGAGATTGCATCTTCTACACTGGGTTCATTAATCATCACTTTCTGAAAACGACGTTCCAGGGCTTTATCTTTCTCAAAGTATTTCTGATATTCATTTAAAGTGGTGGCACCTATCGCTCTTAATTCACCACGCGCCAAAGCTGGTTTTAAAATATTGGCCGCATCCATAGCGCCTTCTCCACCTCCAGCGCCTATGAGTGTATGTATCTCATCAATAAATAAAATAATTTCTCCGTCGCTGGTGGCCACTTCCTTTACCACGCCTTTTAAACGTTCTTCAAATTCACCCTTATATTTTGCACCGGCGATGAGTTGTCCCATATCCAAAGCGAAAATAGTTTTGGACCGAAGATTTTCAGGAACATCTCCATTAATGATACGCATAGCGAGACCTTCAACAATAGCTGTTTTACCCACACCCGGCTCACCCACCAATATGGGATTATTTTTTGTGCGGCGGGTTAAAATGTGCAGTGTACGACGGATCTCTTCATCACGACCTATCACGGGGTCAAGTTTTCCATCCCTTGCCATTTGATTCAGGTTTTTGGCAAATTTGTTCAGCATATTCAGTTGCGTTTCCTGTGTTTGCGATTGAATGGTATCGCCTTTACGCAAATCTTTAATAGCTGTGATTAATCCCTTTTCGGTAAGACCCGCAGCTTTCAAGGTTTTAGCAGTATCATCATTTGCCTGCAATAATGCGAGTAACAAATGTTCCGTACTGATGAATTCATCTTTAAATTCTTTTAATGCATTATTTGCTTTGAGTAAAACGTTGTTCAAATCACGACTAACATTCTGAGCAGGTTCCCCATTCTGGGTCTTAGGAAGTTTTGCAATACTTTCGTCAACTTTGGTTTCAGTAAAAGCAACATTTACATTATTACGTTTTAATAAAAACTCAACGGGACTATCTTTATCTGCCAGCAAAATTTTCAGGAGGTGATTGGTTTCAATATTCGGGTTACCGTTATTGAAAGCTTCCTGCTGTGCAGCCTGGATGGTTTCCTGCGCTTTAATTGTATAGTTGTTTAAATTCATAATGGATATGTTTATCATTAATCAGGATATTACCATCTATTACCAGGTCTTAGCACTAAAATTTTGTTTCGTCACACAGTAATTAAAGTTAAAATACCCAACCTGCTAAGAGCGAACAGGTAAATATGCTGATCAATTCAAATTTTAAAATAACTTCATTCATGATTGCAAATTGCAATCCAGTATTTAAATTCGGAAGTTATGTCTGTAAATTACCTTATAAACTGCTCAAAAGTCAGTACTGTATTGATTTTTATGCTATTATTTCAGTTTGCAAAAGCACAAACCAGCTTTCCTGAAGTGGATAAAAAATTAGAATTGGCAAAAAAAGAATTGGGTGGCAATGTAGTAGCGCTTATTTATAAAGACGGCAAGATTATTTACCAAAAAGCGTTAGGAGAATTTACACCCAAAACCCAGGCGCCGATAGCCAGTTGCAGCAAATGGCTTTCTGCCGCGCTGGTAATGAGTTTTATAGATGAAGGCAAATTATCACTGGATGATAAAGTGAGTAAGTATTTACCGGTATTTACAAAATATTCAAAAGGATTTATCACCATCAGGGACTGCCTCTCGCATTTAACCGGTATTGAATCGGAGCCCCTAAGATTAATGAATATTCTAGGCCGTAAGAAATTTGCTACGTTGGAAGAAGAAGTAAATGATATTGCTGAAAAAAAAGAAATCGTATCCAATCCAGGACTTGAATTCCGGTATAGTGGTGTGGGGTTAAATATTGCAGGCCGTGTGCTGGAAGTAATTACCAAAAGAAGTTTTGAACAACTGATGCAGGAAAAAATTACGCGCCCGCTTATGATGCGCAACACAAGTTTTTCCAGCTTCAATGCAGTAAATCCATCGGGCGGCGCAATATCTACTGCCAGTGATTATATAAATTTTCTGTCCATGATTCTCAACAAAGGAATATTCAATGGCAAAAGAATATTAAGTGAAAAAGCCATCGCCGATATGCAAACGGTACGCACTACATCGGCCATGATAAAGTATTCACCTAAAGCTGCAGCCGGTTACAATTATGGTTTTGGTGAATGGATAATGGAAACAGATGAAAACGGGAACGCTACTGTGGTAGCCAGTCCCGGCTTGTTTGGCACCTGGCCAATGGTAGACAAATGCAGGGGTTATGCATGCATTTTTTTTACCAAAGGTTTATTGGGAGAGGAAAAAAGAGATATTTATCTTGATATCAAAAAATCCATTGACGCATATATACCTTCTGCCTGTAAATAATATTAATACTGGTAATTATGAGAACAAGAAACCTGCAGAAAGCTTTTTTAATGAATGAGTATGAACATAAATCGGAGCCTGTTGCTTCAAGGAAAGTATTTCTGAAGAGACTCTATAGAAATGCACTGTTTGCCGCTGGCATTTTGAGTATCTGCTTACTGATAGGTGTGGTGGGTTATAAATTTGCCGGCCCCATGAGCTGGATAGACGCTTTGCATAATGCCTCTATGATCTTAAGTGGTATGGGTCCTGTAGCAGAAGTGAAAACTACCGGCGGAAAAGTATTTTCCTCCTTTTATGCTTTATTTAGCGGGGTAGCATTTATTACCAATATTGGTGTTTTGATTGCCCCCATTGCCCACCGATTTTTTCACATGCTTCATGCAGAAGAATAGTCTTTGGGCGCATAGCGTATTCCTTTACCGGCTTTGCGATACCAAATGTTGATTGCGTTATCTCCGGGATAGCAAGATCCGGTAAGGTTCACAAGGATAACATTTCTAAATTGCCGTATCAATAACCTCATAAATATTCCTGATTGAGTGATACCAGAAAACATACTGCATTCATTAAAGAAACAGCGCAACAGCTGGGCTTTTCTTATTGCGGTATTGCCAGAGCAGAACAACTGGACGAGGATGCAAGGCGATTGGAAGCCTGGCTCAAACAGGGTATGCAGGGAACCATGCAATACATGGAAAATCATTTTGACCTCAGGGTAGATCCCCGCAAACTGGTACCCGGTGCAAAATCAGTGATCACAGTTTTACAGAATTATTTTCCCCAACAGCAGCAATCTGTCGGAACCCCTCATATTGCCAAATATGCTTTTGGAAAAGATTACCATGATGTGATAAGAACAAAACTGAAAACCTTGCTATTACAACTTACTGAAAATATAGGTGAGATACATGGACGCGGATTTGTAGATTCGGCGCCGGTACTTGAAAGAAGCTGGGCGGTAAAAAGCGGTGCTGGATGGGTTGGAAAAAATGGAAACCTAATCAACAAACAATCAGGCTCTTTTTATTTTATAGCTACATTGATTGTGGATATTGCACTCGACTATGATGATCCTTTTGCTAAAGATTATTGCGGCACCTGCCGGAAATGTATAGATGCCTGCCCCACCGATGCTATTCTGGATAATAAAGTAGTTGATGGAAGTAAATGTATCAGCTATTTTACTATCGAATTAAAAGATGCATTGATACCGGATGAAATGAAAAATAAATTGGACCACTGGCTATTTGGTTGCGATGTGTGTCAGGATGTGTGCCCATGGAACCGTTTCAGTTCGCCGCACCATGAAATCAACTTTACACCGGTTCCCGAAATACTAAACCTTTCCACCCAAGAATGGGAAGATATGAGCGAGGAGGCATTTAAAATTATTTTTAAAGACTCTCCCCTTCAACGAAGTAAGTACAGTGGCATACGCCGTAATCTTTCTTTTATTGCGGGAAATGAGGCCCCCCTTTAGCAAAAAAAACCACATTACATTTGCCTCATGAGTTTAGCGGCAAGAGATCAACAGGTTATATGGCATCCTTTTACAAAACAAAAAGATATGCCCCCACCCATACCCATTGTTAAGGGATGGGGAAGTTTACTTTTTGCTGAGGATGGCAGCAGTTATATTGATGCTATCAGCAGCTGGTGGGTAAACTTACATGGACATGCACATCCGTATATTGCTGAAAAAATTTACCAGCAGGCACTGCTGCTGGAGCAGGTGATCTTTGCAGGATTTACACATGAACCCGCTGTAAAACTGGCAGAAAGATTGTTACCCATACTCCCCGGAAATTTTTCGAAAATATTTTACAGCGATAATGGCTCCACTGCTACCGAAGTGGCTTTAAAAATGTCTATCCAGTACTGGTGGAACAGGGATCAGAAACAAAGAAAAAAAATACTCGCTTTTACAAACGCATACCATGGCGATACTTTCGGAGCCATGAGCGTGAGTGACAGGAGCGTTTTCACGTTAGCTTTTCATGATCTTTTATTTGAAGTGATTTTTATAGATACACCTGCTGCAAATAACATTCATGAACTAAAAGCCATTGTTAAAAAACATGGCGCTGAAATAGCCGCGTTTATTTATGAGCCCCTTGTGCAGGGAGCAGGTGGTATGAAAATGTATGATGCTTCATTAATGAATGAATTACTGAAAACGGTGAAACAAGAAGGCATCCTTTGCATTGCTGATGAAGTAATGACCGGCTTTGGCAGAACAGCCAAACTTTTTGCGAGTGAACACATAGACGAGAAACCCGATATTATTTGTCTTAGCAAGGGTCTTACTGGCGGCACTATGGCTATGGGCATTACTGCCTGCACAGATAAAATTTACCAGGCTTATGTAGATGATGATGCCTACAAAACATTTTTTCACGGCCATTCATTCACAGCCAATCCATTGGCCTGTAGTGCAGCCCTTGCCAGTCTTGACCTGCTTCAAAAAGAATCCTGTTTACAAAAAATTCAATGGATAACCACATCCAACAAAGGGTTTGTACAACAACTGGAAACAGGCCAATGGAATATCAGGGGATTAAGATTTTTAGGCACAATGGTGGCCTTTGAAATAGCAGAAGGAAAAGATGGATATCTCAACAATATCAGTTCTGTCATTACCGGTTTAGCCATGCCACAGGGCGTTTATATCAGGCCCCTGGGTAATACGGTTTATATTATGCCACCTTACTGTATTACGGAACAGGAATTACAGAAAGTATATGATGTGGTTCTGGATATTCTTAATCAATTTAAAAATGGATAGTGCCACTATTTCTTTTCAACGCGTTGTTTCAGGTTATTAAGATTTTTTTCCATCAGGGTGCCCAATATTTTGTCGTTCATAATAGATCCCAGCCGCGCCCAGGGATACCATGGTAATTTTTGTTCAAACTGCCATTGAACAATGGTTATTTTTTTCAACGGGCCGCCAATCAGATTGATTGAAGCTGTCTGCAGGTCGCCATTTCTTGCGGTCCATGCAGATAACACCGCAGAATCGGATAGATCTGTGATAACAACATTGGTTCCACCCAGTTTTGCATGTGAAGATGAATAGATGGCAACGGCTGTATCCTGCATTCCTTCAATCCATAAACGCCATTGCCTGATATCTTTTAGATAGGGCATTACCGAATCGCGTGTGCTGTTTATATTGACTGCTCTTGATACTAATACCATTGAAGGCAGTAAAGCGCCCAATAACGTTGCCAATACAAAAAGAAATACAAGACTAATAAGCACTAACCTGATCAGCTTCATACTATTCCCACTTAAAAGTTTTAAAAGCCACTGCATATACAACAATGGTCCAGATACCGAGGATCCCTATTTCTTTCCAGCAGCTGGCCAAACTGGCACCTTCAAAAGCGATATTGCGCATGGCGTTATTAAAATGCGTTAAGGGTAATATCTTACAGATAGGCTGTAACCAGGAAGGAAAGGCTTCGATAGAAAAAAAAGTACCCGCCAATAAAAATTGTGGCAGGGTAATTAAATTGGCAAAAGGGGGAATGGTACTTTCACTCTTAGCTACACTGCTTACGATAAATCCAAATCCCATAAATAAAATAAGTGCCAGAAAACTCAGCAACATAATTTCCAGAAATGTCTGAATACCATGCACCAAAGTAAATTTAAAAATAAAATGCCCAATCCCGATGATAATGATCGCGGTCATCATTTGAAATATCACGCGGCTGAGCGCTTCACCCAAAACAATATAGGACCGTTTAATAGGCGTGGCATAAAAACGTTTCAATACCAACTGCTGACGGAGATTAAAAAATAAGAAAGCCACTCCAAATACGCCCGAACTTAATAACGAAAACCCTAACTGGCCCGGTAATATAAAATCTATGGTACGGTAAATACGTCCGGGTATTTTTTGTACTGTGTTATTGATCTTTGCAATAGTGGGTGTGCCGGGATAGGTATTTTGATTGATGCCTCCAATAACGGCATTTAAAATAGATTGCAATACCTGTATATTCTGTGGATTCACTGCTTCGGAACTAATAAGGCTAATGCTGTAAGGCGGATTGGTCAATCCCGATTTCTGGATATTAATGATGGCCGTGATCCTTCCTTTTTCGAGGTCTTCCCGCAATTCGTTTGCATTTTTTCTTATCACCTTTATACC
>JBBRHM010000150.1:0-8250 GCA_038222655.1 Chitinophagales bacterium
ATACTTTTTTTCAGTTTCTTAAGCGCTTCTTCTTTGTTGGGTTCTTCAAACATCAATTGCTGCAATGCCATCACCCCGAGTAATGGAAATAATAATTGAGGCACTACCAAGATAATATCCGGTGCCCTGAATTTATTATACAACGGAAGGTAATTGAACAGAAAAGTATTAAAGAAAGCTAGATTGCTGCCCCAGCTCATTAAGATGGCGAGAAGACTTACCGCGAGTATCCACCATTTATGCCATGTTTTGAGATATACCATTCCAAAAATGAATAAAAAGCAGATAATAGCGCCTAAATAAACCGGGCCCGCAGTGCCGGGTTGGGTACCCCAGTAAGCATAAGAACCCATACTGCTGGTA
This sequence comes from Chitinophagales bacterium, assembly GCA_038222655.1. Lineage (GTDB taxonomy): Bacteria > Bacteroidota > Bacteroidia > Chitinophagales > Chitinophagaceae > Sediminibacterium. Next base: position 364 of record JBBRHM010000150.1, read on the forward strand.
AACTGTGCCGCCTGGTCTTCAGAAATCCCTTTTTCTACAGCCAGTTTTCCTGTATGTGAATTGGCATCTAATTCCTGGCCAATCTCAGAACTGCTGCCTCCATAAATATGAGGAATCATGAAAGTATAGGTTTCTGCTATTCCATAACTTCCATAATAAAAAGCGTAATCTATTTTTAGCCCACTTTGTTTAATCACTTTACCACTCGAGTCAAGACTAAGAGATCCGCCACGCATGGTTGCTTTTGCATAATCATTGGTGGTAGCCAATGATACCATATTTGCGGTTGCACCAATGGCGCCAGCAGCAATAGCAATGGCTAATGAAGTGGCCAGTTGTTTAAAACTTTTTTCTTTGATCCATTCAATGGCAAACCCTGCAGTCATAAATCCTGCTAGAATGAGTGTATAATATGTTACCTGCAAATGGTTCATGGCTATCAGTAAAGCGCTGAACAATGCCGTAAGCGCGGCGCCCCACCAGTATTGTTTTCGGTAAATAAGCCAAAGCCCCGCCAGCAATGCGGGCATATAACCCATGGCCTGCATTTTAGTATCATGACCAACGGCAACAATTACGGGACTATAAGTTGCATAAGCATAAGCAATACCACCGAGTATACCCAACCATGGGCGGATGCGCATTACCTGGGTAAGAAAATAAAAGCTAATACATAATAAAAAGAAATAGCCAATAGGCTTCTTCAACAACATCAGAAAACTATGTACATAAATTGGTGAAAGCGGGTTACTGGTTTCCAAAGCAATCTGGTAAGCAGGCATGCCGCCAAAAAGATTGTTGTTCCATAATGGAAAATGGCCATGTTTTTCTTTATAATTATACATGTCCTGCGCCATTCCTTTCCAGTGTATCACGTCTCCCTGCCCCAATACTTTTCCGTCAAGAACGGGTTTACAAAAAATAACAGCTACTACCAGAAATATACCCACGGCAATGGCGTGGGGTAAGAGTGATTTCCATTGAAAGTTCTTCATGCGTTAATTTTAGGCTACCGGCAAACCTACAGGAAAAATGTTTATTTTTTTAGGGTCAATCGTATCATTTACAATGTGTTTGAATGTAATTTGTGTTAAACTTCCTGCCCGGCGACAGAAAATCCGGATAAAGGAAATTGACAATATAACTGCTACTTTTATCTGGTATGAAAACCGTATCCTTTTTTTCGCGTTTTGCTTTTATCTGTAATATTCTTTTCCTGGTTTGCCTGGTGGTTCAACGTACCCATGATTTTATAGGCTCAAAAGATATAAGCGGCATTATCATCACCCTTGGCTGGTTAGTATCTCCTTTACTTAACCTGTTGGTAAGTATTTTATACGTTTCTAAACTCTTAAGTAAAAAGTCAATGGGTGTGCCCATGTGGCTGGTGATGAGTAATGTATTTTTTCTGGTACTGCAAATTTTTATTCATTTTATACTTCCTTCATGATACATTCTATTTTGCGTGACAAACCCACTAAACTTTTTCTTGGCATTACTGCTTTTTTTGTGGCCAACGCCCTTATAGCAGAATGTATTGGGGGAAAGATTTTTTCGTTAGAAAAATTACTGGGCCTTCAGCCTGGAAATTTTACTTTATTTGGTCAGTCGGGATTGTCTTTTAACCTTACCTGCGGCGTTTTATTATGGCCCCTGGAGTTTGTGATTACAGATATCGTGAATGAATATTATGGGCCAAGGGCGGTTAGAAGAATAAGTTATACGGCGATTGTGCTCATCTCTTATGCGTTCCTTATGTTTTATGCGGCTATGAAAATTCCGCCGGCAGATTTTTGGATCGGATCCAAACAGGCGAGTGGCATACCCAATATGCAGGATGCATTCGGAGGAATATTCGGACAGGGAATGTGGATCATATTCGGCAGCCTTACTGCTTTCTTAGTGAGCCAGATTGTTGATGTAACCGTGTTTCACCGCATTAAAAAAATAACAGGCGAAAAATGGATATGGCTTCGAGCAACCGGGTCAACACTTGTATCGCAACTGGTAGATAGTTTTGTGGTACTTTTTATTGCTTTCAAAATAGGTAATGGCTGGAGCTGGCAATTGGTAATGGCTATCTGTCTCGTAAATTACCTCTACAAATTCTCCATGGCTATCGTATTAACACCCTTAATCTACCTGATAGAAAAACAAATTGAAAAATATCTGGGCAAGGAAACTGCCCATAAAATGAAACGAGCTGCTATGGGCAAAGAAGAAGAAGCCTTTATTAATATACCTGCAGCAGGGTAGGAGCTGATTTTTAATTTTAAATTCAATATAGATTTCTCAAATTAATTATTATTCAACGTGCTGTGCTTTTAAAAATCGTTTATTTGTTAACCCCAGCTTTTAAGCTAGGATTGTGAACGAAATTTAGAATGGGCTTTAGCCCTGACCGCTTCCCGAAAACGAGAGAGCTTTAGATTTTCAATGACTATGAAGGTTATGAAGCTGTAGGGCTAAAGCCCGTTGTTTCTATCATTGTTAGTCCCCAGCTTAAAAGCTGGGGTTATGTTATTTCAATAGCACAAACGTTAGTAGTTATTACTCCCCTTCAGCATTCTTATCACTACCTTATCAATAGGTAACGACATACTATTTTCCTGTATATCCTGCCATTCTACCCATCGGAAAACCTCGCTTTCTTTTTTGGGATCTGTTACCTGTTGCGGATCAAAATCAAAGGGTTTATTTTTAGTAGATAGTGCTTCCGGTGAGGTAGCTGTAACATAATAATAGATAGAAATGATCTGGTCTTTATTATTAAAAGCGGATAGCTGAAAGAAATCTGTGGTATATAGATGCTCACCCACTTCTACCGCCAACCCCGTTTCTTCCATAAATTCTCTTTTCAGGCAATCCCTGGTGCCTTCACCCAACTCCAGACCGCCGCCCGGAAGTTTTGTAAAATAATTTCCGCGAATAAATTCATCACTTACCAGTAAACGTTTGTTGCTGTCTAATAAAATTCCATACACCCTTACATTGAACAGTGCCATAATTAAAACCATTTTTTCTTCATAAAATACCAACTGATGATAAGCGATAAAGCAATGGAAAGTATAAGCGGTATATAAAATGAATAAGGCGAGTGTATATAGGGAATATGGTCCACATTCATTCCATATACACTGGTTACCAGTATGGGCAGAGAAAGAATGATGGTGATGGAGGTAAGTCTTTTCATCACGGTATTCAGGTTGTTGCTGATAATGCTGGCAAATGCATCCATGGTGCTGCTTAATATGGTTGTATAAATATTTGCCATCTCCAATGCCTGGCTGGTATCAACGATAAGATCCTGCAGAAATTCTCTTTCTTCATCGTTCAGTCCGAGAAAATTTGTGCGATCCAGTTTCATCATCAGTAATTCATTACTGCGTAGGGCAGTTACAAAATAGACCAGGCTTTTCTGAATCCGCATCAGGTTTAGCAGGTCCACATTACTGTTACTATCGTATAAACTGGTTTCGTATTGATTGCGGCGGTGATTGATTTCTTTGAGAAATTCCATAAAATTCTGAACCACTTTTTCAAATACTTTCAGAATCATCATATTCTTTTTATCCGGATGTCGTTTTTGGAAAGAGTTGAGGAATTTTTTAATAGCGCCATTGTCAAATGAATTCACTGTAACAATCTGCGTATGTGTAAGAATAATGCAGATCGGGATGGTGATATAATAGGCATCACTGTCATTAAACGAATTGTTTTCAGTAGGCGTTTTAATCACCACAAACTTTACATTATCCTCTGCTTCAAAACGGGGTCGTTCATCTATATCCAGTGAGTCACGTAAAAATTCTATCGGAATATTCAGGTCCTCACTCAACTCAATAAATTCTTCCTCCTTAAATGGCGGTACCAGGTTTACCCAAACACCCATACCGGGTTTGTCTATTTCTAAGGTATGTCCTTCTATATTTTTAAAGTACTGTATCATATCTGTAGTAATAGGTGATCAGTAAAGAACCAGCAAGTAAAAAAACGGTATGCGTAAAAAAAAATACGTATCACTCACAACTCCCAGGTTGTTTGTCCTGTAAACACATAGGTTGCTGGTCCGCAGAGCCAGATATTTTCAAAATGCTGTTCATGTGTCTTATCAAATTCAACCGCAAGATGACCACCTTTGGTTTGTACTTCAATCCTGTTAAATCCCATATCATTATGTGCAAATACGAGCGCGGCGGCGGTAACACCGGTTCCGCAACTGTAGGTTTCATCTTCCACACCCCGTTCGTAGGTTCTCACTATAATGCGTCGATCATCATTCTCCACAAAATTCACATTAATGCCGGTCTCTTCAAACTCCCTGCTGTAGCGGATTTCTTTTCCTTCTTCGAAAACATCCATTCCCATTACATTCTGTACCGCTTTTACATAGTGTGGTGAGCCGGTATCAAGAACAGCATCCCCATGATGATTCTCAATGCCATTTACGTCTTTCATTTTCAGGTTGATCCATCCGTGTTCGCCCAGCGTTGCTTCATGCTCTCCGTCAACTGCCATAAAAAGGTATCTCTCTTTATGGATGCCCATGTTATGCGCAAATTTTACGAGACACCTGCCGCCATTGCCGCACATGCTGCTTTCATGTCCATCGGAGTTATAATATTTCATTTCAAAATCATAACCATCCAATTCATTCAATAACATAAGCCCGTCTGCACCAATACCAAAACGCCTGTCGCAAAAATGTTTCACCTGTGCAGATGTCAGATGTATTCCGCCGTTCCGGTTATCAATGATGATAAAATCATTACCGGTACCCTGGTATTTATAAAAAGTGATTGGCATATTTAGTGATAGTATTTACTTATTTAATCAATACCCGCAAGGATACCCAGTGTTTTTTTGATCAGTTTTTCAACTGCTGCATTACCATCACTGCTGAATTTTTTTTCTACCCGGTTTGCTACAATCGCGCTCAGGCTAACACAATGATGCCCAAGCAGCCTTCCTAAACCATAGATGGCGCTGGTCTCCATTTCAAAGTTAGTGATCCGGTGGTTGCCATAACGGAAGTTGGTTAGCTGGTCAATCAAATCAGGGTTGGTTAACGGTAAGCGTAATACTCTTCCCTGCGGACCATAAAACCCCGGGCAGGTAACGGTAATGCCATGATAGAAACCTTCCACAAAATATTTCTGGATAGAGGGACCGGCTGATGCAATATAGGGTGCAGCAAAATGATTACCCATCTGTGTATTTGATACGAATGAATGCAGCAGGTGCAGTTCTTCATCATTGTTGTGCTGGCGATAAAAGTTAAGCAGGTTATCAATCCCCAGTCCATGTGTGCTGGCTACAAAACTGTCAACTGGTATATCAGCCTGCAAAGCGCCGGCAGTACCCACTCTCACGATGGTGAGATGGGTAAGTAATGGTTTAATGGTACGTGAAGTAAAATCAATATTAACCAGTGCATCTAATTCATTCAATACAATATCTATGTTATCAGTACCGATACCGGTTGAAACAACTGAGATTCTTTTTTTGCCGATCTTGCCCGTGTGTGTTACAAACTCTCTGTGTTGATACCTTCCCTCAACACTGTCAAAATGCTTACTTACTTCCTGCACCCTGTCTGGGTCGCCCACGGTGATAATCGTATTTGCCAGTTCTTCAGGTCTTATATTTAAATGATAAGCTGCTCCTCGTTCGTTAATAATCAGTTCGCTTTCTGCAATCCGGTTCATATGCTTTTGTCTTAGCCGCCAAATTTCGGGTTTTCAGATTTAGAATTTTAATTTTCCTTTGATTGCTTTATTTTTGGCGCTTCGGCAAAGGGTCCTGTGGCCGAGTGGCTAGGCAAAGCTCTGCAAAAGCTTCTACAGCGGTTCGAATCCGCTCGGGACCTCCTGATTATTACCCATAAACCCGCTTTTACAGCGGGTTTATTCTTTTCATGGATTAAATAAATATATGTAACATTTAATATATGTGATCCCAAATACTTGTCTCCGGGTCCTGCAAAAACACATTTCCCCCAGTAATATTAAAAAATGCTTAAAGACTGTTAATATCTTTTTATAAAATATGTTAATGATTTTTTGGTGGCCATAGTGATTTACTTACATTTGTAGTATAAGCTTTACAAAAAGGATACATTTTTTTGTAGTGATTATGTTACAGCATTATCAATAACTGCAATTTTAATTTTCAATCCCTCCTATAAACGCCGGAAAATAATCCGGAAAACCACTTGGTTTTAATTTCCTGTTACACAGAAAAAAATAACTGGTAAACAAAAAAATTATAAGATAATAATTTACTCCAGACTACGAATATGAGTTTATCCTCGAAAAGAAAATTTACATTTCACTATTCCTTGAAAAAATCTGTTGTATTTTTTTTCCTCGCCTTTTTATGTGTTCAAAATACTAATGCCCAATTACCCGCTACCGGATTGAGTTTTGACGGCACGAATGATTATATAAATGTTCCGGTCAATCCTTCCTTAAATATCAGCGCTACTATAACACTGGAAGCCTGGATTTATCCTACGTCTGCTGTGGGCACTCAGGATGTGATCTGTAAATCTTCTAATGCAGAAAATAATTCCTATATCTTTCCAAGAACACAAGATGGGTGGGACAACCTGCAATTTCGGTTATACATAAATGGCCAGGGTTGGAAAATACTTTCCGTTCCTTATGGTGGGGACAAAATAAATCAATGGCATCATCTGGCGGCCACTTATAATGGATACTACATGCGGATATTTATTGATGGTAATGAGGCTGGAAATCTTGCTGTTACAGGTAGCATCACCGTAAATAATAATCCGTTACTCATTAGCGGTCATAAAGGCTATGCAAATGAATATTTTGCCGGCAAAGTAGATGAAGTGCGTATCTGGAACAGGGCATTGAGCCAATGCGAGATAGCCAGTACCATGAGTTGTGAATTAGCTCTCCCACAAAATGGATTGGCTGCCTACTACAAGTTGAATACAGGCGTTATTGATGTAGCCGGTGCGGGTCTTAACCTCGGTCTGACAAATGCGATTGATGAAACATTAAATCATAATAACGGTACCCTCACAAATTTTGGATTACTCGGAACTGTGTCCAACTGGACGGATGGGAAAGCTACTGGAACTTGTAGCGTATTTGCGCCAGTGAATGCAACAGCATCCAGTCTGCAAGCAACATTGCCCGTTGGTTCTCCCATAAATTTAATCGGCGGTGGTGGTGGTGCGGGTGCAATCTATTCATGGACGGGCCCTAATGGCTATAGTACCAACGTACAGAATCCAATTATACCCAATGCGGGTTTGCTTCAAAGTGGTACCTATACACTTGTAGTTACTGACAACGGTTGTTCAGCAAGCGCCAGTACAATAGTTACAGTAGCCTCTTCCGGAAAAGCACTTAATTTTGACGGTTCTGATAATGTGGTTACTATTCCTAATGGCCCATCATTCAATACTACTTCTGCCATCTCCCTGGAAACCTGGGTAAATCCTGCAAAACGAACACCTACTTCGCAAAGTGTATTGTCTAAGTCTAATCGTGTAGAAAGTACAGGATTTATCTTTCCCCGAACCGATGATGGCTGGTTGTCATTTTCTTTCTGGCTTGCCATAGATGGTAATTGGAAAGTATTGTCAGCTTCCTATCCGGCCATCAATCAATGGAACCATGTAGCGGCTACCTATGATGGGTTTGTAATGAGAGTATACCTGAATGGAGCACTGGTAAACAGTTTAACAGCACCAGGCACGATAACAACAAACAGTAATGATCTTACGATTGGCCGGCAGGAAGGTTATACAGAATATTTTAAAGGAGGTGTGGATGAAATGCGTATATGGAACAGGGCGCTAACACAATGCGAGATTCAAAATAACCTTACCTGTGAATTGAATGGTGC
>JBBRHM010000151.1:0-8105 GCA_038222655.1 Chitinophagales bacterium
GGCCTGTATACTTCGTTGCGGTACCTGTATGAGGTTTGCCGCGTATTGGGCAAAAACAAAAATACCTGTTGCGGTAAGTCCGCGCAAACTGGCAATGATCAGGCTGTCGATTGTGGCAGCTACCGCTGCAATAACCGTTCCGCCAAAGATCAGCATCTGCATACTCAGTATTTTTCTCCAGAGCCGTTTGGTAACCCGGCTTACATGGAAGGTGAAATGCAGGTGACCGGTTTTAGACAGATAGCCCAGTAATACCAGGAATATAACCAGGTACTGAAAAGCAAACAGGTAAATAAAGTATTTGAAAGAAATAATTTTACAATAAAAAAGCAGGATCAGTGCACTGGTAAGTATACGCAGCCCCGTTTCTTTCAGAAAATTGGAGACCACGGAACGCTGTACTGCCCAGCAAAAGCTTTCAATCACAGAAAAGAAAAGCATACCCATGGCAAATGGGAAGAGCCAGAAATAATAGCCAACTACCAGTTTTGAATTTTCTGAAAACTTCCTCACAAACAGGGGCTGAAAATACCATCCCCCAAGCAATATGAGAATAAATCCAATGAATGAAGCGAGCATGGCCCATGTCATCAGGTCTATTTTTTTTTCTTCCAGGTTGTCTTTGTAATAAGGATAAAATTTATAGATCACCGGTATTACGCCCAATGATCCGAAGGCAAACATAATTTGTCCAAAATCAAAAAAGATACGCGTTAAGGCATATTGTTCAAGTGTAAAAGATCCGTTGCGGGTATAAAAATAATTGTTGATAAAGCCGATAAAGAAACCGATATAAATCAGTATGCTTGATAGGATGGTTTGCTTGCGGATGCTACCCATTAGTAATTAACAATTAATAATTAATAATGAGTAATTAGGAATGAGTATACTTTTGTTGTGTTGCATATTGGTATTCATTTTTAATACATCAAATAATTACTAATTACCCACCACCTCTTTTACCGTTACGTAATAATTTTTTTCTATCGTATTGAATTTATACGGGAAACTTGCGCCTGCTTTGAGTTCTTTGGTGTTCCATTTGTTTGATTCGGGGCCTAATAGCAATATGCCCCTTTCGCTTTCTATCAATAAGGGAAGATTAAAACCTTCCACACAATTGGTCCACCGGAATAAAAGTTTTGATTTATCAGCAGACACAGAATATTCAAGTACCGGTACCTGGGTGGTGCGTAGATATTGATCAAATATTTTTTCAACATTCAATCCAAGGTATCCGCTCATGGCATCCTGTATATCTTTTGTGTTTACGGTCTGGTGATAGAATTTTTTATTCAGCAAACGTAACATACCCCTGAATTTTTCATCATCATTAACCGCATGCCGGATACTATGCAGCATGTTGCCGGATTTGTAATACATATCGCTGCTTCCTTCTTTATTTACGCCATAGGGCGCAATAATGGGTGTATCATTTGCAATCCTTTTACGGATACCGTAATTGTATTCATTGGCAGCAGCGATTCCGCTCTGGCATTCTGTAAATAATGTTTCAGAATAATTAGTAAAGCCCTCATGTATCCACATATCTGCTATATCCTTGCTGGTTATATTATTGGCAAACCATTCGTGCCCGCTTTCATGCACAATGATAAAATCCCAATTCATTCCCCAGCCCGTTCCTGAAAGATCCTTTCCCAGATAACCGTTTTGAAAACCGTTTCCATAGGCCACAGCACTCTGGTGTTCCATGCCCAAATGTGGTGCCTGCACGAGTTTATATCCATCTTCATAAAAAGGATAAGGTCCCATCCAATGTTCAAAACAGGTAAGCATTTGCGGCACCTGCTTAAATTGTTCCTTCGCTTTATCAAGTTCATAATCCAATACCCAGTAATCACAATCCAGTTTGCCTTTTTCGCCAGTAAAGTTTTCATGCCAGGTTAAGTATTTACCGATATAGGGGACGATATTATAATTGTTGATCGGGTTCTTTACTTCCCATTTCCATGTCATGGTACCGGCGCGGAAACTTTTTTTATCGATCAGCCTGCCATTACCCACTGCCACTAAACTGTCAGGAACCGTAATTAATAAAGTGGCACCACTGTCGGGTTCATCACTTTGATGGTCCTTACAGGGATACCATACACTGGCGCCCAGTCCCTGGCAGGCAACACTCATCCACGGCCTGCCCATTTTATCTGTGGTAAAAATCCACCCGCCATCCCATGGAGGGCGTTTGGCCAGGGTGGGTTTACCTTTGAAAGCCAGTGCCAGCGTGCCAATAGTGCCTTTGTCTAAAGTTTTAGGAAAGTTGACATAATATACATTTCCCTCGCGGGTATAGCTAAGTGCTTTATTGCCGTAATATGCTTTTGTTAACTGCATGGGTTCCTGCAGGTCAATCTGCATCCGTTTGCCGGAAGAAATAACCCGGAAACGGATATCTGTTTTTCCGGTTATGGTTTTGGAAACAAAGTCTGGAGTTACACTAATTACGTAATGAATCACATCCCACCAGGCCCTTTCAGGGGTAATGCTTCCACGTAGGGTATCGGCATGTGTAAAGGGGTGGGTGACAGGTATTGATTGCGCAAAAGAAAAATCAGATGCCAATAATAAAAACAGCAGCCATAATTTGAATTTTGTCATCATTGTTTAAAATTATGATATTCGGGCAGCATGAATGTGAATAATACCCTAAAGCCGCAGCTCCTGTACAAACATACATTTCTCGTACGGTATTTTACTATAGCGTTTAGCTGTTGGCTGCTGGCTTCCTGTACCCGTGAAAAAATTTCGGATAAACAGGTATTTTATTATAACGAAACAACGGGTACTGCTACACTGGATCCTGCATTTGCCAAGAACCAGTCCATCATGTGGCCCGTTCACCAGCTATACAATACTTTGGTTGAAATAGACAGCGGACTGAATATTGTTGCCTCACTTGCACGCAACTGGGAAGTAAGTGCAGACAGGCTCACGTACACTTTTCATTTACGCAATGATGTGATGTTTCATAATAATGAAGCCTTTGCGGGGGGTAAGGGCAGGAAGCTGACAGCGTCTGATGTGGTGTATAGTTTTCATCGGATCATAGATAAAGCCACTGCCAGCAGCGGGGCATGGATTTTCAATAATCGTGTTGATTCAATCCATCCATTTACGGCATTGAATGATTCTACTTTCCGCATAAAATTAATACGCCCTTTTCATCCGATCCTGGGTATATTAAGCATGCAGTATTGCAATATTGTACCCAAAGAAGTGGTAGAAAAATATGGAAAAGAATTTCGCCGCCATCCCTGTGGTACCGGGCCTTTTGAAATGGTTTCTTGGGACGAAGGAGAAGCAATGATCCTCCATAAAAATAAAGAGTATTGGGAGAAGGACAGCAGCGGTGAACGGTTACCGTATCTGGATGCCGTAAAGATCAGTTTCTTTACCAATAAAGCTACGGAGTTTCTCCAGTTCAGGCAGGGCGCACTGAGTTTTATCAATGATATAGACCCTTCTTTTAAAGATGAGATACTCACAAAAAAAGGAGAATTACGAAAACAATGGGAAGGAAAAATTCTTTTAAAAAAACATCCTTACCTGAATACCGAATATTTTGGCATCATGGTAGATGAACAAAATCCTTTGGTAAAAAGTTCACCCATACGTATCAAAGCCATCCGGCAGGCCATGAACTATGCCATCAACCGCAGGCAACTGATGATGTATATGCGTAATTCAATAGGCATTCCTGCAGAAGCGGGTTTTGTACCCGGCGGATTGCCTTCTCATAACGCAGACATGGTAAAAGGTTATCCGTATGATCCCGCTAAAGCAAAAAAGTTACTGGCCGATGCAGGCTTTCCAGATGGTAAAGGACTCACAACTGTAAAATTATTAACCATTGCTATCTATGCAGATATTGCCAGTTTCGCAGCCAAGCAAATGGAAGAAGTGGGTATACCAGTACAGGTAGAAGTGATACAAAAAAGTTTATTACTGGAGCAGACAGCCAAATCGCAGGCCTTATTTTTCAGGGGCAGCTGGATAGCCGATTATCCCGATGCTGAAAATTATATGGCCATGTTTTACAGTAAAAACCCCGCTCCTCCTAATTATACACGGTATAAGAATAATGTATTTGATGGGTTGTATGAAAAAGCGTTATTAGAAACGAACGATTCTTTACGTTACCAATTATACCGTGAGATGGACCAGTTAGTGATCAATGATGCACCGGTAATTCCTATCTGGTATGATATGGCTTTTCACCTGATCCAGCCCACGGTAAGTGGATTTTACCCTAATGCGTTAAATTTGCTTGAACTGAGAAGGACAAAAGTAAAAATTAAAAAGTAAAAATTTTTTTGAATTTTTCCTTTACATCAATGTTTAAGCCTACTCTTAAACACTTTCTCAAACTTCTCCAGCTTAGGAGCGATCACGAAACGGCAATAGCCCTGGTTCTTATTATCATTGTAATAATTCTGGTGATAGTTTTCCGCAGGATAAAAGTTTTTGAAAGCTTCAATCGTGGTTACAATGGGCCTGTCCCAGGCACCACTTTTATCGAGTTCCGCTTTATAGGCCTCTGCTTTTTTTCTTTGTAATTCATTCTCATAATAGATCACACTTTTGTATTGCGGGCCCACATCATTACCCTGGCGATCGAGCGTGGTAGGGTCATGTGTTTTCCAGAAAACTTCCAGTAATTCATCATAGGTAATTTTGGAAGGATCATATACGATACGGGCAAGTTCTACATGACCGGTATTTTTATCACATACCTGTTCATAAGTAGGGTTCTCCACAAATCCGCCCCCATAGCCACTAATTACCTGCTGCACCCCTTCTAATTTTTGAAAAAAAGCTTCTGTACACCAGAAACAACCTTCACCGAAAATGGCGGTATCTGTTTTGCTGTTATTGGAAATTGGTTCATTATTCATATCTATTATTTTTTTTGTATTATTTTCCTGTCCAAGGGCCGAAAATACTACAGCCATCAGCAAAAAAGAAAAATACACACGGATCATATTTTGGTTTTTTAAAAAGTACAATATATCATATTAACAGGTTGACGTGAATTTTGTTTAGTTCTTACAAACGAGACTAATCAGAAAGTTTTTTTAACAGTTTAATGACCGAAATCAGCGCAGCATGGCACAAAGGTACAATATAACAGTGCCTTTGTGTCTTGGTGTTCATATCCCACAGCATTACCTTTGCTGCACAAAAGAAATAGTTTAGGTTTATGCGTTTATACCCGGAATCAGCGGCATCACAACTGGAATTTGATAAAGTAAAAGCTTTATTAAAAAATCTGGCTACCACAGAATATGCAAAGCTGAAAGCAGATGAATTACGCATACATACGCGCAAGGAATATATACAGCTCGAACTGCAACAGAGTTATGAATACAAAGAGATACTCGCACAGGGTCAATACTTTCCCAATGATTTTACGCTCAATATAAGTCGTGATATAAAATTATTATCCATTCCCGGCGCCATGTTAACTGGCGAGCAGTGGCTGCCCATACGCCGGCTTGCAGAAAATATCAGTACTATTTTCCGTTGGTTTGATACGGAAAGAAGAACCGCTTTTCCTGCGCTGGCAAAATTGATCGCCGGCACTTATTATGAAAAACAGGTAATACAACTCATAGATGAAATATTAGACGAAAGCGGCAATGTAAAAGACAATGCCTCCCTTGATCTCCAAAGAATCCGGATGAACCTGTTTCGAAAAAGAAACGAATTAAGGCGCATGTTCGAAAAAGTAATTGCCAAACTCGCCAAAGCCGGTTACAGCGCAGATATTGACGAAAGCTTCAGCAATGGCAGAAGGGTAGTGGCCGTATTTTCAGAACACAAACGCCAGGTGAAAGGAATATTGCATGGCGAAAGTGATAGCCGCAAAACAGCTTTTATTGAACCCGAAGAAACCATCGGGTTAAACAATGATGTGTTTACACTCGAACACGATGAAACAAGAGAAGTGCAACGCATATTGCGTGAGTTAACGGCCCGTTTATCTGTGTATGCCCCATTACTAAAGCAATACCTGGAAACCACCGGCGAATACGATTTTGCCCGGGCCAAAGCCAAAATGGCTATTGATATGAATGGCCAGCTTCCTGCACTCACAGATGCGGCGCATGTACATTTAATAGATGCCTATCATCCTTTATTATATCTCTACAATAAAACATCCGGTAAAAAAACGATTCCCGTTACCGTCACATTAGATGAAAAGAACAGGATATTGGTCATCAGCGGTCCTAATGCTGGCGGCAAAACAGTAACGATGAAAACCATCGGCCTCAACCAGATGATGTTGCAGAGCGGGTTGTTGGTGCCTGTGCATCCCGATTCGCAGATGGGTATCTTCAAACAATTATTTATCCATATCGGTGATACGCAGAACCTCGAATTTGAATTGAGTACTTACTCGAGTCATTTGCTGCACATGAAGTATTTTATCGAAATGTGTAACGGACGTACTTTATTTTTTATAGATGAACTGGGAAGCGGTAGTGATCCCAATCTAGGTGGTGCCTTCGCAGAAGTGATCATGGAAGAACTGTCGCGCAAACATGCCTATGGTATTGTTACTACACATTACCTGAACCTGAAAGTGATGGCCAACCATACACAGGGCATTATCAATGGTGCTATGCAGTTTGATGAGGTACACCTGCAACCTATGTATAAATTAGTAGTGGGTAAACCCGGCAGTTCATACACCTTTGCTATCGCGGAAAGAATCGGCCTGCCGCAACACCTTATCAGCAAAGCGAGAAAGCTGGTAGAGGAAGATCATTTTAAACTGGACCGGTTACTCAACAGCACTGAAAAAGACCTCCAGCTTCTCGATAAAGAAAAAAAAGAGTTACAACGTTTACTGAAAGAGAATGAAAAACTGAAGAAAGAAATGCAGGCCGTTCTGGATAAAGAAAAACATACACAACAGGTAGAATTACTCAAACACCAGAATCGTATTGCTGAAGAAAGACTGGTATACCTGAAAGATATGGAACGTAAACTGAAACAAGTGGTGCTTGACTGGAAGAAGTCAGAGAATAAAAATGATGTAATTAAAAACCTGCACCATCTTTTATTCAAAAGCAAAGAAGAAATTGTTGTTAACAAACTCGCCAAAAAAGTTGACCTGAAATATAAAGAACTCAATGAACATATTGTGGTAGGCTCACTGGTGAAACTGAAAAAAAATTACCAGGTGGGCGAAGTAAAAGAAATACGGGGCAAACGCGCCATCGTTCAGATTGGTTCGCTGCCGATGAATGTAAATATTGCCGATCTGATTTCTGTTGAAAAACTAAAAGAAGAACCCAAAGCAGGCTAATAGCATCCAGATAAATAGAAAGACTATCTAAATTATTGGCATCCCCAAAAAAAGTTTAATTCCTACGCTAAAACTCGAAGAATAAAAAGGGCGCACAACAGCAGCTTTAGGCAAGTGGGCTTGCTCGTAACATCATTTTTTAAAACTTTATACCACAACATATATAAGCTAGACGTTGGTATTTCCCCAACTGCCCAAAGCCAGAGACATAGTGAGTTTTGAGTAAAATACACAGTACTAAAAAAGTACTCATCATTGCTACGTGATAAAAATAGAACACTATATAATCTTCATTTTAATGACTTGTTAAATAAATTAAAAGTAGCTGAAATGCATACTGATACTGCATTTACAGAATTAATACCATCGTACTTCTCAATTTTTTTTTGCTGATAAGATTCAAAACGTATTTTTGCGCCGGAGAGTTGGCAGAGCGGTCGATTGCGGCAGTCTTGAAAACTGTTGACTGTAACAGGTCCTGGGGTTCGAATCCCTAACTCTCCGCATTCGGTCCCAGAAGCGACCTTCGGCGGACAAGTTCGCTGAACTTTCGAAATAGATCTTTGCCCACCATAGCTTTAGCCATGGTGGGCTTTTTTGTACTGCGAATTATTTTTTAACCGATCCCCGGCTTAGTTGATGAGATGAAGATTCATCTTTCCCATTCTCCCGTATAATATCCCAATACTCTTTCCCATAAGCTACCAGTATTTCTTCGCCGGCAAGAATAGTTCGTATTGATTTGATATACACTTTGCGCCCTTCAATTACA
>JBBRHM010000152.1:0-7952 GCA_038222655.1 Chitinophagales bacterium
TGAAGAAATAACTGTCAACTTTACACTGATCGGTGCCGGGGCCGTTGGCAATGCTGCCCTTTGGACATTACTTCAAATACCCAATGCGAAAGGTCAGATTTCATTGATCGACAATCAACCTGTTTCTATTTCGAATTTACAGCGATATCTACTGATGAAGCAGGAGCACATAACTTTTTCTAAGGTCGGTATTATCAGTGAAATTTTCCAGGCAAAGGCCGGAATAGTTATTCAACCTTATCCTTCTAGGTGGCAGGAGGTTGTAGGAACACTTTCCATAGATCAACTTCGTTTATTGGTAACTGCACTTGATACCGGCATCGACCGGTTGCTGGTGCAGAGCACACTCCCAGAGAAGATTATTAACGCTTGGACCAGCCCTGAATGCCTCGGTGTTTCAAGACATTTAGATTTTTCAAACGAAGTTTGCCTTGCCTGTTTATACATGCCGACTGTAAAAGTAAAAAGCGAATCGGAAAAAATAGCGGCGGCATTGAATATGCCGGAACGGGAAGATTTTATACGTCATTATCTCGCAAAAAATGTTCCGATCGATGAACAGTTTATTGTAACTGTTAGCCATATTGGAGGTATAGATCAGGCGAAGCTCAGGCAATATATGAATCAACCGGTTTGCATACTTTACTCAGAAGGAATATGTGGCGGCGGCATCGTAACACTAAATCCCAATAGTCAGGTTCCACAGGATATGGAAGTCCCTCTGGCCCATGAATCTGCAATGGCAGGTATACTTTTAGCGGCAGAGGTAATAATCGAATCTCTTCAAATCCGGACTAAACCAATCGAAGCACTTACTAAAATAAACTTGATGCGTCCTTTGCATGAACATTTACTTGAAAAAGAAGGAAAACATTATTCTGGAAAATGTTTGTGCCAAGATAAAATAATTCAAAAAAGGTATTCTGAGAAATGGAGTCTGGCTGTGGCACTCACCTAACACTAGAAATATTTTCTTATCCTAGAAAGAAGCAAAAGCCCCGTTAACCTACTTGCCAAACCTCGGTGATTGTTCTTCCTGCTTCTCGCCCAGCGTCTTAGCAATTAAATTGCTGACCTCATCGTCGAAATAATTATGGACTTCAATCGGCTGGCTTTTCTCTTTGGCTTGCGATATCCAGTAAAGTCTGTACTGCCCCTGGTAAACTTCCAGTCCTGTCAATCCCGTGTATGGCAAAACATCCTCGGGAGTGATTGAAAGAATTTCGCATTTCGGCCCTTCTGGCGTATCCATCATTTCGTAAACAACCTGGATCTGCCCTTTGTGGGAAGGGAGGTATAAAGTGTTATTGATTGTGTCCATATAATATTGGTTAGTCTACATAAATTACAAAGATACCTGGGAAAGCCTACATCCACTTCCATATCTATTTTTCAAAAATGATTTTAATTATATCTCCTTCAATTTACCCCATTCCCTACTTGTCGCTATAAGACAATAATTCACATCCCTTAACTCATTGAAAATCAATGCTAAATAAATTTGCACATTTTTTACTAAATATTTTAGTAAAGTTGTACCTGAATTATTTAGAAAATACCTCCCATGTACCTGAATTGCAAGACAGTATATTCTTTTTGTTATGGCACCCTGACCACCAAAGAACTGGTAGAACTGGCAATGGAAAATTCTGTGGATACCCTTGCGCTCACCAATATCAATTCAACCTACGATGAATGGGAATTTGTAAAACTTTGTCGCGAAAAAAATATCAACCCGGTACTGGGTGTGGAAATCAGGAACGGCCACAAGCTCTGTTACATCTTGCTTTCAAAAAATAATACCGGCCTTAGATGGATCCATGAATTTCTCTCTGCACACTTAACAACAAAAACAGATTTCCCCTTTGTATTGGATGAACTCGTTGATGTCTTTACTATTTACCCATGGGGTACAAAAGATATTTCCGACTTGACTGCCAACGAACGCATTGGCATCCGATCTGCACAAGTGCCGAAATTATTCAACCAGAAAGATCTCTCCGCCTTCGTGATCCTGCAACCGGTAACTATACAGGAAAACCAAACTATTGTAAATGACCAGGGTATTACCGAAACCATCGACTACTATTACCTGCACTGTTTGTTACGCGCCATTAAAAACAACACAGTTCTTTCCAAACTTGAGAACTCCTGGTGTGCAACCCGTGATGAAACATTTGTTAATCCTACTACCCTCTTCAATACATTTAAAAATCACTATGCCCTGGTAACAAATACTTACCGCCTGCTCGAATCTTGCACGATTGAAATGGATTTTCAGGACGATAAAACCAAACAGATCTATGGTGGATCACGCCAGGATGATTTCATTTTGCTAGAGAAGTTATCACGTCAGGGTTTGTATCGTCGCTACGGCAAGAAAAATAAATTAGCGAATGAGCGTTTACAGAAAGAATTGAAAGTCATTTATGATTTGGGCTTCACCGGTTACTTTCTCATCAATCACGACATGGTGCAATACTCGCTCTCACAGGGTTATTACCATGTAGGCCGTGGCTCTGGCGCGAATTCGATAGTTGCTTATTGTTTGGGCATCACCGATGTAGATCCGATTGAACTGAATCTATTTTTTGAACGCTTCTTAAATGCAGAACGTACGTCTCCACCCGATTTTGATATTGATTTTTCCTACACAGATAGAGACGATGTGATGGAATATTTGTTCACTCGTTACGGCAAACAGCATGTTGCCCTGCTGGGTTCCTGCCCCACCTTCAAAAGCGATTCCATCATCCGCCAATTGGGAAAAGTATATGGCCTGCCCGATGAAGAAATTAAAACACTGCAACGGACCAATACGCCAACCTGCGCCAAAACAAAAAAAATCCTTCAATACGGCCCGCTCATGCGCGGCTTCCCTTATAATCCTTCGCTACATCCCTGCGGAGTATTAATCTCCAATGAACCGATACTCAATTTTACTTCGCTCTTCATGCCACCAAAAGGTATGCCCACCACACTGATGGATATGTTTACAGCAGAAGATATCGGCTTAAATAAATTCGATGTCTTGAGTCAGCGTGGCCTTGGTCATATCCGCGAGAGCCTCTCACTCATTAAACAGAATCACGGAAAAGAAATTGACATACACGATGTCAAAAAGTTCCAGCGCGATGAACGCGTAAAAAAGCAGATCCGCGAAGCGAATACCATTGGTTGCTTTTACATCGAGTCACCAGCCATGCGCCAGCTGTTGAAAAAATTAACCTGCGATGATTACTCCACATTGGTGGCCGCTTCTTCCATCATTCGCCCCGGTGTCGCACAATCCGGTATGATGCGTACCTATATTGAACGTTACCACCAGCCTGAAAAAGTGGAATACATCCACGCGATGTTCAAAGAACATTTATCTGAAACATTCGGTGTCATGGTGTTCCAGGAAGACGTGATCAAGATCGCACACTATTACGGCGGCATTTCACTCGGCCAGGCAGATATCCTTCGTCGTGCCATGAGCGGTAAGTATCGTTCTTCCAATAAATTCAATGAGGTTAAAAAAGATTTCTTTGATTCCGCGATTGCACTCGGCCGCGATCCGGCGGAAGTGACAGAAGTCTGGCGCCAGATGGAAAGCTTTGCCGGTTATTCATTCAACAAAGCGCACTCCGCCTCTTTTGCAGTCGAAAGTTACATGAGCCTCTATCTCAAAACCTATTACCCGCAGGAGTTCATGGTAGCTGTAATCAATAATTTCGGCGGCTTCTATTCACGCGAACTATATTTTCTCGAACTCTTAAAATGCGGCGGGAAAATAGAAGCGCCCTGTATCAATCATTCCGATCACTATACCAATATCCACCGGTCCCGTGTCTACATCGGTTTTATTCATATAAAAGGCTTACAGGATAAACTCATTGAAAAATTCTTGGAAGAAAGAAAAATAAACGGTGAGTACTTGCACTTACAAAACTTTATCGAACGCACCGGTGTCGGTCTCGAACAATTGAACACCCTGATCCGCATCGGCGCCTTCCGCTTCACCGGCAAATCAAAAAAGACATTATTATGGGAAGCGAATTTCTTACAAAAGAAAATAATGGTCGAAGCGCCGGAAGTGCAACCACTCTTCCATGAAGAACCCCTGACATTTCAACTGCCCGAACTCATTGACCAACCCATCGATGATCTATACGATCAGATGGAGATTATGGGTTTCACCATCGGCAATCCTTTTGCCATGGCCGATGCAGAGCCGGCAGATTTTATCGCAGCGAAAACCATGCCCTCACACATCAACAAAACCGTAGCCGTACTCACTTATTTCATCGCCCGCAAACACGTCACCACAAAAAACGATGACCAGATGTTCTTCGGCACTTTCGTAGACAACGAACTGGAATGGATTGATACGGTGCATTTCCCAGATGTAGCAAAAAAATATCCTTTACATACCAGTGGTTTCTATAAAATCAAAGGAAAGGTCGTCGCCGACTTTGGTGTGGTGAGTTTAGAAGTGCAGCAAATGGAAAGGGTTCACTATAAAAAAAGATCCTATGACAGATTCTAACCGCCATATCACCCACCTCGATCTCGATACTTTTTTTGTATCCGTAGAACGCCTCATGAACAACAAGCTCAACGGAAAACCCGTCGTAGTCGGGGGTGGCATTAACCGTGGAGTCGTTGCTTCCTGTAGTTACGAAGCGAGGAAATTCGGTGTCCGTTCTGCCATGCCCATCTACCAGGCCAAACGACTATGCAAAGAACTGATTGTCGTCAAAGGTGACTACGAATCCTACAGCAAATATTCCCATCTCGTTACAGATGTGATCGCAGACACAGTGCCACTGTTTCAAAAATCATCCATCGACGAATTTTATATTGATCTCACCGGCATGGATAAATTTTTCGGCTGTAGCCAGTTCTCCCATGAATTGAAAACTAAGATCATGCGGGAATCCGGCTTGCCCATCTCCTATGCCCTGGCGCCAAATAAACTCATTTCAAAAGTCGCCACCAACGAAGTCAAACCCAATGGCCAAATCCAGATACCCTTCGGTAATGAGACTCAATTCCTCCATCCGCTTCACATCGAAAAACTCCCCGGTGTCGGTCCAAAAACCACGCTCACGTTTATGCAAATGGGCGTAGAAACGATCAGGACGCTCAGTGAAATACCCTTACCCTTACTGATGAACATGTTGGGCAAATCAGGGATCGACATCCACCGTCACGCACACGGCATCGACCAGTCACCTGTCATTCCCTTCCACGAGCAGAAAAGCATCTCCACAGAAAACACGTTCCAGCAGGACACCATCGACTTGCATTTCCTACACGCCGAACTCTGCCGCATGACCGAAAAGATCGCCTTCCAGCTCCGCCAGGAAAATAAATTAACGGGCTGCATCAGTGTGAAAATAAAATACACCGATTTTGAAACCGTCAACATGCAACGCACTGTCGAATACACCAACCAGGATCACACCATTTTGAAAACCGTGAAAGAACTCTTCACCAAACTCAACACCCGCCGCATTCTCATCCGCTTGATAGGCGTCCGCTTCACCAACCTCATCCCAGGCAATTACCAGATCAATCTATTCGGTGATACACAGGAAAAGATCAGGTTATACCAACAGATCGACAGCATTAAAAAACAGTTTGGAGAACAATATGTGCTGAAAGCTTCCGGTTTATGAACCCAGCTATTACTATCCATTATGCAAAACTGTCCTTAAAAGATTATCGTCGGCAAGAGGTCAAAGGTTTAATATCTTCTATAGGAAGGTTTATAAATTATTCCTGCATCCCTTTGCTTTCATTAATAAATTTTACAAGGCTGTTTGTCACATGGATATTCCATCCCACTTCACAATCTTTATAAGATTCCACACCTGGCACGAGTCCAATATGTTTAAAAAGAATGTTTGTCGCATCACCTTTTGGTGAGATCTCAAAAACAACTTCCGTCCGCTCCGCTTAGTTTAGCTTAAAACCCTCGCTGGTCGCGGGTTTTGCATTTTTACTCTATTTTTTACTCTATCTCACTTTATTTTAACACGTCTCTTTACACCACTTCACATGGCTTTTGTAAATTTACGAAGAAAAATGTGAGTCATGGATTTGAGCGTACTACACCCGGTACATTCACCGGAAAGAAACTACAAATGGAAAGACCGGCTAAATAGCCAAACTGGGCATTTAAACTGCCGGCTACTCGAATGGTCTGGATGGTATAACCAGGAAATTTTGCAACGCCTGTTAGGACACTATCGTTTATACCAGGTCTTTAAAGCTGAGGTAAGTCCGGATAACCCTCTTTCCCTGCCATTAGCTTATATAATCAGCTACAGGGCTTCCCACGGGGTTAAATACGCCCGTTCCGGTATTATGGCATCTGTTTATTATTTTTTTTCATTTGGCAAGCGATACACACCATTGCAAATTGAAGGGATCAACTGCGTACTGATTACTGATAAAGTAAGAATCCTGCAGGAATTTTTACAGGATGCCGATATTGACTTTGCCCTCGCTTTGGAGAAAGCCATTGAGCAAATACCTTGCATCAATTTCTTTAATAAGGCTGAAAATAAACTTATGCTTATCCAAAACAGGAATGAGTACAATCATTTCAAAATAGTTCACACTATTTTAACGAATACAAAACAGTTCAAACTGTGGCTGGTAAAAAAGAGAAAGTGAAAGGTGTATTTTCAAAGAAGCAAATGCTAATTCTATTTGACCTCCTTGCCGAAAATGGAGCCATTGAAAAAATAGATTATTCTAAACCTAACAGATTTGATAGCATGGCAACCATGTTGCAGGCAGTTTCAGGAAAGAGTAAAGAATCTATAATGGAACAATTGAAAGATACGAGAAGCAATGGATTGTATTGATTTCAAAGTACTGGTGAATTAAATCAACTTATCATAACCCTTACCAATCTTTCAGATACATTTAGGCAAGCAGGTTTCAGATCAATTGCGAATGTGGCAGATAAAAAATTGCGTGATTTAGAGAGAATCAAAATTGATAAACTATAGTGTAAAGTAAATTATCAACAATACTACTGTAGGATATTTTCAAGAATAGTTACAGTTTATATATTTAAAACCTTCCCAAATCGCGCCACCTGATACCAATGGAATGATAATTTCTAAAAATGATTTCATAAGCTTGTATGCTAGGTATGTTCTCAAAATTTATTCGTAAAATTTTGATAAGATATAATTAATTACAAAACTCAAATATTACCGGACTATAATTGAAATATTATCCTGCGCTTTTGTTTTAGAATCCTTTATTGAAAGGAAATATGCACCGGCAGCAAGGTAACGCAAATCGAGAATAATATTTTTGGTAAATTTTTTGTTGATCAATACTCTTCCATTTTGATCAAGTATTTGTACTATTAAAATATTATAAGTATTATTTGCTTTAATATAAAGTTGATCGATCACTGGGTTTGGAGCGATAGTATACCTTTCATGGAATTGGGAAATAGGATCTACCGCAGTAATTACATAGGAATAAGGATCGCTTAATGGGCCTTTACAACCATTATTAATTACTCCTACCCTATATTTTCCACTATTATTCGGTTTATAGCTTTGGTTAATTTCTCCAGACAATGCAATGGTATCAGCATACCATTGGTTGTTAACCAAACTACTACTCAGAAGAATTCCGGCATTTATAGAAATCGCAGGTTTTGCAGGGATTGTGGTAACGGTTACAGTAATTACTTTTGAGGTAGCAATGCAACCGTTAGTGTCCATAATAGTGACAGTGTAGTCACCCGAAATTGAACATTTGATACTATCTGCAACAGAGCTGTTACTCCATAAATAAATCAAGGCGGCGCTTGATTTTAATGTTACGCTCTGCCCCTGGCAAATATTTACTGACCCACTTGCTGTAACTGTCACGGCAGCTGCGGAAACCACGCTGACTACCAGAGACGACTCACTACCATTGCCATAATC
>JBBRHM010000153.1:0-7782 GCA_038222655.1 Chitinophagales bacterium
TATCTCAACAGGAACTACAGCATGTCATACGGATTTTCTTACGGTCCTTTCTTCCATACAGGTTTAAAAGCGGATATCTCACTAGGAGGTAAATCGGCGCTGATGGTGGGTGTGGCTAATCCAACAGATTATGTAAGCGCTCCCAATAGTGTAAAAGTATTTATTGCCCAGTTCAGTACCGGTACTACCAATGATAAACTGAAAGCTTACCTCAACTATCAGGGCGGAACAGACTTATCACAATTCGACCTGGTGGTTACCGGCGTATTAAGCAGTCAATTTAATATTGCATATGATGGTACGCTGCAGTCAACCAAACAAGGTACCAGCAATTCAAGCTGGAAAGCACATGCACTGTATTTGAACTACGATCCTACCAAAACATTCGGCCTCACACTTAGGGGAGATTATTTTGACGACAGGAAGTTATCTCCGTTAATACCCAGTGCAAAAAATATTTTCGCCACTACCCTTTCAGCCAATATAAAAGTGGATAATCTAACCATCATTCCCGAATTAAGACTTGACAATGCGAGTGGTTCTATTTTTACCACAGGAGATGGCAAACCCACAAAAAGTACGACAAGTTTTATTTTGGCAGCGGTATATAAATTCTAAACTCTAATACAAGTCTGAATCATATCTAATCACCAACCTAACCAAGATTTATGATACAATTATTAAGCAAAACAAAAATCGGCCGGAGCTTTTCAGCAGGCATGATGATGTTGCTGTTACTGATGATGGCCGTTCCATTTAATTCAAATGCCCAGGACCCTACTGGCGCTAAAACCGGCACGATCAGTGATATTGATACAACAATGGCGAAAGTGGTTGATTCTGTTGCCACTTCGAAAGACTCTACAGTTTCCATGTTAGGTTCGCATGTAAGCAAGCTGGCTACAGCAGTGCAAACGATTGGTAATGCGGACGGGCATAATAAAATCGCCATCAACATCATGTGGACACTGATCGCCGGCTTTCTTGTTATGTTTATGCAGGCCGGTTTTGCCATGGTGGAAACCGGTTTTACCCAGAAAAAGAATGTTGCGCATACCATGTGTATGAACTTCCTGATTTACGCAATTGGTATGATTGGTTTCTGGATCTGTGGATTCGCCATTATGTTTGGAGGTGCACTAAATGTTGCTAACCTCGGTGGCTCGGCTGGCGTGGTGCCTCATGAATTTATCATTCATTTATTTGGTCACGATTTTGGTATTGCCGGATATGCTGGCGCTTTTCTTAGCAGTAAATATTATGATGTAGGTATTTATACACTCTTCCTTTTCCAGATGGTATTTATGGATACTACGGCTACCATCCCTACAGGCTCAATGGCTGAAAGATGGACACTGAAATCTTTTATTATCTATGGGTTTTTCATTTCTATGTTTGTATATCCTTTATTCGGCAACTGGGTTTGGGGCGGTGGCTGGCTCGCAACCCTTGGCTCCAATTTCGGGTTAGGGCATGGTCATGTTGACTTTGCCGGATCATCGGTTGTACATATGGTGGGAGGCGTTGCAGCTTTAGCGGGTGCTATTGTAATTGGTCCTCGTTATGGCAAATATGGTGCCGATGGCTCTGTTAGAACGATACCCGGACATAATATCCCGATGGCCATTATCGGTACTTTTATTTTGGCTTTTGGATGGTTTGGTTTTAACCCAGGCTCTACCTTAGCTGGCGGCGATCTGCGGATTGCAGTTGTTGCTGTAAATACTATGTTGGCCGGAGGTGCTGGAGCTTTATCTGCATTATTGTATATGTATGCAAGGGGAGGAAAAGCAGATCCGGGAATGATCGCAAACGGTATGTTAGCGGGACTCGTAGCGATTACCGCACCATGCGCATTTGTTACCTCAGTTTCTGCTGTTATTATCGGGGCTATAGCAGGTATTCTGGTAATAGTAGCGTATAATTTTATTGATACAAAACTAAAGATTGATGATCCCGTGGGCGCTGTTGCTGTTCACGGTGTAAACGGTGCATGGGGCGTTCTTGCTTTAGGATTGTTTGCAGATGGCTCGTACGGTGACGGATGGAACGGCGTTCCCGGCACTGTAAAGGGATTGTTCTATGGAGATACCAAGCAGTTCTTTGCCCAGGTTATCGGAACACTTACCTGCTTTATTTTTGTTTTTATTGCCATGTATTGCTTCTTTAAACTACTGAATAAAGTGGTTCCTTTAAGAAGCAAAGAAGCAGATGAAATAGCTGGCCTGGATATCCCTGAAACGGGTGTTCATGGTTATGTAGACTAAAATGGAACATGAGAAATCCAGAACCAAATAGCCCCGATCTTTTTCGGAGCTATTTGGTTTTTACAGAGGCTTCCGCCGTAAATGTTTTATTATACGGTAAATGATGTAGATGCTAACCGATTGTATATGATATCGATTTTATTTGTTGTGTTTATTCTGTCATTATTTGCGGCCAGTTACCTTTTAGCCAGAAAGGACGACAAAATATTAGACCTCCAGCAGCGGGTAGAATACCTGGAACAAAAAATAAATAAGAAACTGGTAAGCAGATTATTGTTTGTAGAACTGAAATCAGTAAACAGTGTACTGGACACATTAAATAATTGTTTTTACCAGATAGACAAAGATGGCGATTATGATGTTGAAACAGAATACAGGCTTGATGATGTTACGGATGAATGGTGGGAATCATTATCAATTGGTGACCTGGAAGTAGTAAATAAGATCGTTGTAAAAAATAAAAAAAACGGTCAGCAACCAATTTGATCTTACTAAATGAAAGATGGTAAACAGATCCCTATGCCCGAACAAAGATTGAACAGGATATTCACTCCCATCAGGGATTTTATTAATGACAGCAGGGCCACGGGCATTATTTTAATCGGCTGTACTGTTACTTCTATTGTATTATCTAATCTTTCATTTAGTCAGCATTTTTATACAGGTTTATGGCAGAGAACCCTTCATATTACAGGCAACAGCCAGGTACATTTACCAGAAACCTACCTGCTATTGATTAATGATATATTAATGACGCTATTTTTCTTCCTTGTTGGTATGGAGATCAAGAGAGAATTGACGATAGGCGAATTATCATCTATCCGGAAATCATTATTACCTGTATTAGCGGCTTTGGGAGGAATGGTCTGTCCTGCCGTTATCTTTTCGTTTTATAACTTTCAAACGCCCGGCAAAAGTGGATGGGGAATACCCATGGCAACAGATATTGCCTTTTCCTTAGGTGTGCTTTCACTACTGGGAAAAAAGATACCGGTACAATTAAAAATATTTTTAGCTGCCTTAGCCATCATTGATGACCTGGGTGCGGTAATTACTATCGCGGTTTTTTATACGGCTACGCTGAATTTGCTTTACCTCGTGTTTGCCAGTATGGCCGTATTGGTTTTAATAGCCTTGAACAGGTCAAAAACAGAAAATCTTTTCTTATATATTATTCCTGCTGCTGCCTTATGGTATTGCATTTTTAATTCGGGTGTGCATGCCACTATTGCAGGAGTAATCACTTCCTTTGCCGTACCCTTAAAAAGCCTTGCCAAACTGGAGCATATGCTATATAAGCCTGTTAACTTCATCATCATGCCGTTGTTTGCACTCGCCAATACCGCAATCATTTTCCCGGATACAATCAGCGATGTATTTTCTTCGTCTATTAGTTCCGGCGTTATGCTTGGCCTCATACTTGGTAAGCCATTAGGCATTTTTTTCTTTTCATTTATTGCCATCAAACTGGGAATTGCTTCTTTGCCATCCAATACCAACTTTAAACAACTCTGGGGCATCGGCCTGCTGGGTGGAATCGGTTTTACTATGTCAATCTTTACGTCAACATTGGCCTATACCAATGAAACTCTACAGATAATCTCAAAAGTGTCGGTAATGGCTGGCTCCGTAATAGCAGGTATCATTGGCTATGCGTATCTGTATAATTTTAAAAATACCGCGTATCTTAAACACGAACATCCGCCAAGAAAAGCAAAGCCCTTCAGTTTTCAACCGGGGATCAAAACAGCAGGTGCCTGAGTTTTTAACGATACCTACATTTTTATGGGTACCTTAATTTTTCTGCGTAAGTTAGAAAAATGAAATGGCTGCTACGGACATCGCAATATATTTACTCTATTTATGCGCTTTTACTGTTCATTGTACTGATGCTCATTGTATTTCCTTTTATTATGCTTTCCCTGCTATTTGGAAAGATCAGGGGCGGTAATATTATTTATCAGCTATGCCGCTACTGGGGATATGTCTGGTATATCTTAGTCGGCATACGGCATAAAGAAATTTACGAAACGCCACATGACAGGAGCCGCCAATATATTTTTGTAGCTAATCACATTTCGTATATGGATATTCCGCCTATTGTGCTGATTGCCCATCAACCTATACGGATTCTGGGGAAATATGAAATGGTGAAGGTTCCTGTTTTTGGATGGATTTACCGGGCAGCGGTAATACTGGTTGACCGACGTGATTCCGATACAAGATCACGAAGTGTACGGGCATTAAAATCGGCGCTGAAACACCATATCTCCATCTTTATTTTTCCCGAAGGCACTTTTAATGAAACCAGCGAACCTTTAAAAGAATTTTATGACGGGGCTTTCAGAATAGCGATAGAAACCCAGACACCCATTAAACCTGTTTTATTAGTAGATACCATTGACAGGTTGCATTACCGCGGAATATTTGAACTAACACCAGGTTATAATCGTGTAGTATACCTGGAAGAAATACCGGTTATTGGCTTAACCACCAAAGATATTCAAGGGTTAAAAAAAGAAGTATATCTCACCATGGAAAAAGGGTTGCGGCGATACCGCAACTATCCATCTGCTTAATACCTATTTTTGAACAAATACGAATGCATTGTTTGTTGAAGTTATTATACCATTAGCCTTACCGAAAAATTATACCTGGGCCGTACCGGAACATTTGCGCGAAGCCATTCAACCGGGTATACGGGTAGAAGTTATATTGGGACGGAATAAAAGATATGCAGGCATCGTCAAAAAAATATTGGATACCCAACCGGAATCATTCCGTCCAAAGGATATCCTGAATATTCTGGATACAGAACCCCTGCTGCATAGGGAACAAGTACAATTATGGGAATGGATAGCGCAATACTATATGTGCAGCGAAGGAGAAGTAATGCAGGCGGCAATACCCTCTAACCTGAAATTATCGAGTGAAAGCATTTTACAATGGAACGAAGAAAGATCTTCTGATTTCAGTGATCTTACAGATTCCGAATACCTGGTAGCAGAAGCACTGGAACTAAAAAAGGAATTAAGACTAACTGAAGTGCAACAATTACTGGACACAGCCAATGTATATCCGGTAATTAAAAAATTAATCGAAAAAGCTGTCTGTCATGTATGGGAAGAACTAAAAGAAAAATACAAAGAGAAAACAGAAACCTATGTAACACTTAACCCTGTTTACTTTAGTGAAGATAAGCTGGCCGACCTGCTGAACAACTGGGGCAAAGCTCCCAAACAAATGGAACTGCTGCTCTCCTATTTGCACCTTGTAAAAACAGAAGGAGAAGTTACGCAACCGCAGTTACTCAAAAAATCAAATGCCACAGCGGCCCAATTAAAAGGGTTGGTAGAAAAAGATATTTTACGGATTGAAAAAAGAGCTACCGATCGTATACGAACCCTTCCTAAAAATATACAGATTGATTTTACCTTATCCGCAGCACAGCAACATTCTCTGGAGGAGATACGCCAGAGTTTTAAAGAAAAACCCGTTTGCCTGTTACATGGCGTAACGGCCAGTGGTAAAACAGAAATATATACCAAACTCATAGAAGAATATATACTCGAGGGCAAGCAGGTGTTATATATGCTTCCTGAAATTGCATTAACTGCACAGATCATCCGACGGCTCCAGAAAAGCTTTGGGGGACATATAGCCATTTATCATTCCAAATTCAATCCTAATGAACGGGTGGAAATATGGAACAAAGTAAAAAGCGGTGAAACCAAAGTGGTGCTGGGTGCCCGTTCCTCACTGTTCCTTCCTTTTAAGGACCTCGGACTAATCATTGCAGATGAAGAGCAGGACGGATCATACAAACAACAGGATCCCGCTCCACGTTACCATGCGAGGGATGCCGCTATTTATTATGCGTCCCTGTTTAATGCAAAAGTGTTATTGGGTAGCGCTACACCCTCTATTGAAAGCTATTTTAACTGCACACAGCAGAAATATGGTCTCGTATTACTAAACGAAAGATTTGGCCAGGTAGAATTGCCGATAATCGAAATAATCGATCTGAAAAAAATTCCAACCAAAGAAAAAAACAAGATAGCGTTAACACCGCTGTTAATAGAATCTATCGCTATTTCTTTGCAACAAAAAAAGCAGGTTATATTGTTTCAAAACCGGCGCGGGTATTCTCCCTATCTGCTCTGTGATACCTGTGGCTGGATACCGCAATGCCAGCAATGCGATGTTACGCTAACCTATCATAAAGCAAAGAATACACTAACCTGCCATTACTGCGGCACTTCTTATCCTGTTATTAATACCTGTGCGGCATGTGGCAGTCATACATTTATTCAGAAAAATTTTGGCACAGAAAAAATTGAAGAACTGGTAGCAGAGCAGTTCCCGGAGGCAAAAATTGCGCGCATGGACTATGATAGCGTAAAAGGAAAACATGACCATGATGCCCTTATCAAATTATTTGAACAACAACGTATAGATATATTGGTAGGCACACAAATGGTTGTGAAAGGGCTGGACTTTGAACATGTGAATTTAGTAGGCATTGTAGATGCGGATGGTATCCTTAATTTTACGGATTTCAGGGTAAATGAAAGAGCCTTCCAATTAATGGAACAGGTAAGCGGCAGGGCAGGCAGGAAAGATGGAAAAGGAAAAGTGCTGATACAGGTAAGTAATATCCACCACCCCGTATTGCAGTTTGTAAAAGCGCATGATTTTACCCAATTATTTACCTTCGAGATTGGCAACAGGAAGCAGTTCGATTACCCGCCGTTTACAAGGCTAATACAGGTTATTTTTAAACACAAAGAAAAACATATAGCAGAGGAAGCGGCAAATATTATGATGCAGGGATTAAAAGCAGGCTTTGGTGATAATTGTAACGGGCCGGCACAACCCGTAGTGGACAGGGTGCGTAACCAGTATCTGTGGGAAATTTTGATCAAACTACCGAAAGATACCCATCGTATCAGGCAGTGCAAAAAAGAAATTCAGCAACAGACCGTGATGATACAATCCAATAAACGATATCGAAGTGTACATATTATACCGGACGTTGACCCGGTTTGAGAAAGTACGAAATAGGAAGTGAGAAGCACGAAAAGTGAATAGGATATACCATTAAAATTAAAAAATTGATTATCAAAGAAAACATATCACTTAAAAAATTCAACAGCTTTGGGATTGAATGCAGTGCCAGGTATTTTTCAAATTTTAGTTCAACAGAAGCGTTAACCCAATTATTGTATGAATCTACATCACTGGGAAAGCCCCCACTACTTATTCTGGGCGGTGGAAGTAATATTTTATTTACCAAAGATTTTAATGGGTTGGTTATTAAGAATGAAATGACGGGGATTGAACTGGTAAAAGAAGACACAGATTATTATTATGTAAAAGCCGCTGCCGGTGAAAACTGGCACAGCTTTGTGATGCATTGCATTGAAAATAACTATGCGGGTGTAGAAAATCTTAGTTTAATACCGGGTAATGTAGGCGCTTCGCCTATGCAGAATATTGGCGCATATGGTGTGGA
>JBBRHM010000154.1:0-7749 GCA_038222655.1 Chitinophagales bacterium
ATGCCGGCTCATTACAATAATGGTCTGCCGCATAAAAAACATAAGAATTCCCCTTATTACGGCCAACATTAGTATCGTAATACTGCATAAGGCAATCAGCCAGGCAAAGCTGAAATGGCCTGACTGCATTACTGATATAAACCAATCCACCAGCTTGTCATGAACCGGTTTTGAGCTCATGGGTCTTGCATGCGGAAGTCTTTGTTGTACCTCATTTACTACGAACCCGGTTATCTGTGGTGCCAATACGGCAAAATAGTTGGAGGATACTACAAAGATGATCCCAATAAAAAAGCGGTTACGATATTTCCAGAAATATTTATTGAGGGAAGATAGATGCTTCAATGCCGGTAAAATTTCTGCAAAGGTAGCGGGCAATCCTAATCAAAATGCGGTAAATGATAGACGGGCAGGGTTTTTAGCGGCATATTATTTGAACTCCCTACATGTTGTGGAAAAATACCCACACCCATACCATCATCCGGAAACCTCGAAAATGAAGGGATAGTAATATATTTAAGTATTATTTGAAAAACCACTGGGCTTATGATCTTTTTTTTTATTGATGATGATACAGATGACCAGGAAATTTTCAGTATGGCCATGTCCGAAGTGGATCCATCGGTCACCTGTAAATTTGCAAATGACGGGATTGAAGCGCTTGCTGAACTGCAAGAGGAAACGTTTATTCCGGGATGTATATTTATCGATCTCAATATGCCCCGGATGAATGGTAATGAATGTCTTATTGAAATTAGAAAAATAGATCGTTTAGCCAAAGTACCTGTCTTCATCTATTCCACTTCTGCCAATCCCCAAAGGATAGAGGAAAACAAGCAACTTGGCGCCACAGATTTTATTGTAAAACCTTATGGGTTAGACGCACTTATAGAAATACTTACGCGTATCCTTCAAAATAACAAACCATATGGGGGCAGCTGATAAAGGGGGTGTTCGCAGAGAAGCTTTTATTTCCGGAGAGGGAGAAATGGCTTCTTTGATCCGCAATAAGGATTGGCGCATGACGGGTATCGGGGATATTGCACATTGGCCCCTGGCACTGCGTACATCGGTGGGTATTTGTTTACAGACTAAGTTTCCTGTACTGATCATGTGGGGTGAGGACCTCGTGTATATTTACAATGATGCTTATCGTGAGATCATAGGAAAAAAACATCCTGCGGCACTGGGCGAAAAAGCAAAAGATGTTTGGATAGATTTATGGGATACTATCGGCCCCAAACTTCAAAACTTTTTAAAAGACGGGCAACCCATTTATGCAGAAAACCAATTGTATATCCTCAACCGTAAAGGATATACTGAAGAATGTTATTTTTCTTTTTCCTATAGTACTGTGCATGATGAAACGGGTAAGATAGCAGGCATATTTACCATGGTTACAGAAACAACAGGTGCCATCAATTATGAACGGCAAATGAAGGAGCAGCTGCAATCACGCAAATTGATTGAGCAAAAAGAAGAAAGATTACGAATGGTAATTGAAGCCACCCAATTGGGTACCTGGGAATTTTACCCTCTTTCAGGGCAACTCATCTGGTCGGTGGAATGTAAAAATATTTATGGGCTGGCACATGATAAGGAAGTGGATTTTGCCATTTTTGCCGAACATATTTATCCGGATGACAGGGATTTTGTACAAAACCAGGTACAAAAATCAATGAACCCCGATGGAGATGGAAATTATGATATCAGTTACCGTATCCTGCGTTTTGATGATAACAGTTTGCGGTGGATACATGCGAAGGGTAAAGTTTTTTTTAATGAAGAAAGAAAAGCAGATCGGTTTGTTGGAACGGTTGTAGATATTACTGAGAATAAAGCGTACGAACAAAACCTCCTTCAAAGTGAGCAGCGAACACGAATCGCAATTGAGGCGGCTGATATGGGTTCTTTTGACTGGGACCTGGACGCGGATATTTTTTATAGTTCAAAAAGACTTCTTCAGATTTTTGGATTTAAGGGGAAGGAAAACATTTCGCATACGGCACTTATTGCGCGTTTCCATCCTGAAGATAAATTTATCAGGGATAAAGCAGTTGACGGATCTTTTGCAACGGGATCCTTACAGTACGAGGCCCGTATCATTTGGGAAGATGGCTCTATTCATTGGGTAACCGTGTATGGAAAAGTGATGCATGACAGCAGCAAAAATGTAAAAAGAATGTATGGCATAGTGGCGGATATTACAGAACAGAAAAGTCAGTCTGCCCTGCTTGAAAAAATAGTGGAGGAAAGAACCTTATCGCTGAAGCTGAGTAACGAAGAGCTGAAGAAAAGCGAAGAGCGGTATTATAAGATGACAGAAGAGGTGGAAGACTATTCTATATTATTGTTATCTCCCGAGGGTAATATTCTTAACTGGAACAAAGGAGCTGAAAGAATTAAAGGATACAAGGAATCGGAGATTATTGGTAGTCATTTCAGTATCTTTTATTTACCAGTAGATAAGGAAAAGAAGTTGCCTGAAAAAATGATCAGTGATGCCAGCCTCCAGGGTCGTGCTGCACATGAAGGATGGCGGCAGCGTAAAAATGGATCCAGTTTCTGGAGCAGTGTGGTCATAACCGCACTGCATGATGAAAACAATCATATTATTGGTTTTTCAAAAGTAACGAGGGACCTAACAGAAAAAAAACTGGCAGAAGACAAGTTACAGCAATACACCAAAGAATTGGAGGCACAAAACAAAGAACTGGAACAGTTTGCCTATGTTGCCTCGCATGATTTGCAGGAGCCATTGCGTAAAATTCAGACATTTACGGAAGTACTGGAAAAAAACCTGAAAGATGAAATAATTGCCAAAAAATACCTGGAAAAAGTAAAATCTTCTGCAGAAAGAATGGGCCAGCTCATCAGGTCTGTATTAGACTACAGCAGGCTTTCGGTTAATGATATCGAGTTAATTCCGGTGGATCTGAATTTTATTATTGAAAATGTAGAAAGCGATCTTGAATTACAGATCAGTGAAAAAAAAGTTACCGTTTCACATACCCGTCTGCCAATTGTAAAAGGTATTCCGCTTCAGCTTCAGCAACTTTTTTCTAACCTGGTGAGTAATGCTATAAAGTTTTCTGACAAAGACCCATTGATCAGTATTTCATCACGCAGGGTTACGGAAAGTGATCTTGAACAATTTCCTGATATGCAAAAAGGTGTGCGGTATACTGAAATTATTTGTAAAGATAATGGGATAGGTTTTGAACAAAAGTATGCTGCCAGGATCTTCACTATATTTCAAAGGCTTCATGGACAAAAATCATATCCAGGCACCGGTATTGGCTTGGCATTGTGTAAAAAAATTGTGGAAAATCACCAGGGACATATCCGTGTTGAAAGCGAACCGGGTAAAGGAAGTTCATTTTATATTTACCTGCAGGTTGTTACCTGAGTTGTGTTGCTCATTTTATAAACCCTTCACTTTTTGTAAACGATATTAATTTAGCAGCATGGAAAATTTTGAGATCGTTATTCTCCTGCTGGCTGTGCTGATCAGTTTATCGGCGCTCGTAGAAAGGGTTAAAATTTCGCAGCCTATCCTGCTGGTATTTGCCGGTTTGCTCATAGGATTTATTCCTTCCCTACCCGATCTAGTACTGGATCCACAAATCATTTTTCTGATTTTTCTTCCTCCCCTGTTATTTGATTCCGCTTCGCAAACTTCCTGGCATGATTTCAAAGCAGATATCAGGCCCATTTCTGCGCTTGCCATCAGTCTTGTCTTTTTTACCATAACTGCCGTTGCGGCAACCGCGCATTATCTTGTTCCTAATTTTGGATGGCCCGTAGCTTTTTTACTGGGGGCCATAATTTCTCCAACTGATGCTATTGCCACCAGCGGTATATTAAAAGGATTGAGTCTTAACAGGCGCATCATGACCATCATTGAGGGAGAAAGCCTGGCCAATGATGCATCTGCTTTTATTGCGTATAAATATGCATTGGCAGCTGTTGTTACCGGAAGCTTTGCTTTTGTAAATGCAGGCCTGCAATTTCTGCTCGTGGCCGGTGGTGGGATATTAGCAGGGATTGCTATTGGGTATGTATTGGTATTTGTACACAGGAAAATCAACAACAATGCTTTAGTTGAAACCAGTCTTAATTTGTTAACACCCTATATTGCTTATCTCGCAGCGGAGCATTTGGGTGTGTCCGGTATACTGTCGGTTGTTACAACCGGGTTGATCATCTCTTGGCGGGCTCCGGAAATTTTTTCTTACCAGACAAGAATGCGCACCAGGGTAGTTTGGGATACGCTTGTGTTTTTGCTCAATGGATTTGTTTTTATATTAATAGGTCTTCAGTTACCGGGTATTTTAAAACTCGTAGAAAGGTATACTACCGGGCAACTGATTGGTTATGGTATCGTAATTAGTGTAGTAACTATTCTGGTTCGCATATTATGGGTATTTGCGGGGGCTTATGCTACTACCATGTTTCACCTGCAGAATAAAGAAGCTACCGATTCTCCTAAGGAAACAGAAGAAATTCCCTGGAAACATGCGCTAGTAATTGCCTGGACAGGCACCCGGGGTGTACTTTCACTGGCAGCTGCCCTGGCCCTGCCGCTTACCCTGCATACCGGTAAATATTTTCCGCAAAGACATTTGATTCTATTTCTAGTGTTCGTAGTAATCTTTGTAACACTGGTGATACAGGGACTTACCCTTCCTTTGCTGATAAGGCTATTGAATATAAAGCCCGATACAAACGAAAGCAAAGAAAAAAAAGAACTCCATCTCCATATTGTAAACAGCGTATTACATTTTATTGATACAGAATTGCAGGCAAACGTGGGAAATGATGTAAAGCAACAACTGAAGAATACTTATAATAACCGCGCCACTAAATTAGCCAGGGAAATACGCATACATACCCGGAATGAAAATAATGATATATCCCTGCCGGTAACGGTTATTACACCTTTGCTAAATGCACAGCTCGAGATTGGAAAATTTCAGCGCGAGTTATTGATAAAGCTGCATAAAGAAGGCACTTACAGTGATGCGGCCATAAAACAAATGGAAAGGGATCTTGATATTGATGATTTAAAACTAAACCAGCAATTACCTAAGACTGAAGAATAAAACGCCACAGGAAACACAGGTATAACTAAATACATCTGTGTATCTGTGGCGAATTTTTTTATACTTTTTTCGTGCCTATATAACTTGTACCATAAGGATAACGCTGTGGCCTTGATAATAATTTGTTGGCTTCAGCATTATCATTGAATCTTTCTTTAACCGGATCCCAATATAATTTTTTACCACCCGATTTCATAGCCGCATGTGCCACGAGGCAGGCGCTACACGATCGATGGGCTACTTCAATTGGACTGATATTGGGCTTCTTGTTTTTAATACAATCAAGCCAGTTACGATGCTGTTCAGGGCTTTCGTACAAATGTGTTTCATTAGCCCCAATTACTGATTCCAGTATTTTGGGATCACTCGCACTAATGGCCATTTTTTTACCCCCAGTAGAGGTAGGGTCACTCGAAGTAACACCACCATCGCGGGTGCAGAATATCCATCCGCTGCTGCCTTCAAAGCGGATGCCATTCGGAAACTTTCCATTAACGATCATGTTTACACCATTTGCATATTTCATCTGCACTTCAAAATCGCCATGTACATTCCATAAGCCTGCTTTTGGAAAATCAACGATCTGTGCTTCCGCTTCTATCGGACCGGTATATTCTGTGTTCATACCCCAATGGGCAATATCTATATGATGCACACCCCAGCCCGTTATCATGCCCGCCCCAAATTGTTCCAGCCTTAACCAGCCGGGTCTTGAATTAACATCTGTGAGTGAATGCACCCTGTCGAGCGTATAATAGATATAAGGTGTTGAGCCCAGCCATGCATCATAATTCAATCTTTGCGGAACGGGCATTTCAGTAGCCACGCCACCCGCAGGATCACCGGGTAAACCCACTTTTACAGTATGTAATGTGCCGATACGCCCGTTTCTTACCAGTTCGCAGGCTTTTTTAAACTGCGGCCAGGGACTAACAGATCTTTGCTGGCTGCCCAGTTGGAAAACAACATTTGTTTTCCGGATCATATCACTCATGGTGCGTCCTTCTTCAATGGTAAGGGAAGTTGGTTTTTGACAATATATATGTTTACCGGCAAGTGCTGCTTCAATGGCTACCTGCGCGTGCCAGTGATCGGGGGTGCTGATCAGTACCGCATCAATATCTTTATTAGACAGCAGGTCCTGGTAATGATCGTAAGTCTTCACATCCATATAATTGGCCTGTCCTGTTTGTTTGGCATAGATGTCTTCGATCATTTTTTTGCCGCTATCCTGTCTTCCCCCATCAAAATCAGCCAATGCCATAATTCGGGCATCATCGTATTTAATGGTTGAAGGAATATCA
Source organism: Chitinophagales bacterium (assembly GCA_038222655.1). Lineage (GTDB taxonomy): Bacteria > Bacteroidota > Bacteroidia > Chitinophagales > Chitinophagaceae > Sediminibacterium. The sequence goes on from JBBRHM010000154.1 coordinate 6,410, forward strand.
TGTTGACGGGCGATACGGCCAATACCAATCTGGCCGATATTGATCTTATTACTTGGGGCACCCGCACCGAATACACTTGAGGGCACGATGGTGGGAAACCCGCTCAACGCAATGGCAGAGGCGGCCGTGGCTTTAGCTGAAGTTTCAAGGAAATTTCTTCTTGACATTCCTTGTTCTTTTTCTTTTTTCATATGGGGTAAGACTTAAAAGTTTGCAATCGTTTGGAATACTAAATGTAAGCGTTTGTATTTAAAATGTAATCGGTTACATTGGAAAAATTCCCTGATATCCGCAACAGACATTACAATTGCCCCGCTGCTGTCAGGGGGATGTTTAAAACAGATCATTTTCACTCTCAAAAAGCATTGCTATTCAATCAAAAATATAGTAGGGCATGGTTATTTAGTATCTGACAGGGTGCTGTATGGTATCCCCATATTTATTATGTTATTTACAATGAACCACCCTATTTCTGTTTTTATTATTGATGATGACCTGGATGACCAGCTTTTAATGCGACAGGCCTTCGAAGCGACTAAGGTTCCTGTTGCCGTGGAGTTTGCAACCAAAAGTGAAGAAGCGCTTATATATCTCTGCAATTGTAACCCTGGTGAACAACCCGATATAATCGTTTCTGATTATAATATGCCCATGATGAATGGGAAAGAGTTTTTAATGCGTCTGCTCGAAAAGGAACAATATAAGCAAACACCTAAGGTAATCCTTAGTACTGCCGCCTCTCCCACTATTGTTGAATCCTGTATGTCGAACGGCGCTTTTTTGTACCTGGTTAAACCTTGTAATTTTGATGCACTGGTAACCCTTGCAAAAAAAATTCTTTCCGTTACGGTTTCTGAACCAAAAGTATGATCATCTCCTAAAATCTACTGGTCTGATATTAGTACCTGTTTCTGCATGGTCTCAAAAAATCAATTGTGTGTAAAACGTTCCCTGCTTTCTGGGGCGGGGCAAGGACTTTTTACAAAAACTAATATCCCAAAAAGATCCCTTATTGTGGAATACAAAGGAAAGATCAGCGACTGGAAAGCGTTCAAGGATTTTGCAGCGAATGGCTATCTATTTTATGTGAACCGTAACTATGTGATCAATGCCCTTCCCTATAAAAAAGCCCTCGCCCGGTATGCCAATGATGCTAAAGGATTAACGCGTTTGAAAGGAATGGTTAATAACAGCGAATATGTAATTGAAGGGCGCAAAGTGTATATCAAATCAATACGAACTATTCTTGCCGGCGAAGAAATACTGGTAGCTTATGGGAAAGAGTATTGGGATATTATACGGGAGAATGGGAAAGATGAATCTTCATCTCATCAACTAAG
>JBBRHM010000155.1:0-7654 GCA_038222655.1 Chitinophagales bacterium
GGAGATGGAGACCTCGACCTTGCAGTTGCCTCAGGTGGTAATGAAGCAAAACAAGGCTCACCTTATTTGCTTACAAGACTGTATATAAATGATGGCAAAGCCAACTTCAGCGCGGCATTGAAAGGATGGCCCACTGTTTCTGTTAATGCTTCGTGCATAAGGGCAGGCGATTTTAATAATGATGGATTGCCCGATATTTTTATTGGAGCACGCAATATTCCCGGCAGTTATGGTATGCCGCCATCCAGCGTTTTATTGCAGAATAAGGGAAACGGCGTGTTTACAGATGTAACAAAATCCATTGCCCCAGCTCTTGAAAAACTGGGCATGGTAACAGATGCGCAATGGGCGGATGTGGATGGAGATAAGCTGCCAGAGTTGATTATAACCGGAGACTGGATGCCCATCACTGTTTTTAAATATGCGGCGGGGAAATTAAATAAACAACAGGAACTCGATCATTCTTCGGGATGGTGGAATTGTTTGTCAGTGGCAGATATAGATGGTGATGGCAAACCGGATTTGGTAGCCGGCAATTTTGGATTGAATTCCAATATCAAAGCCGATGCAGAACATCCTGCAAAATTATATATATCCGATTTTGCTAAAAATGGGCAAACAGAATGTATTCCTGTTTATTATAAAGCAGACGGTAAAGCCTACCCCTATTATTTGAAAGATGAAATGGAATCGCAATTACCGCAGCTAAAGAAAAAATTTCTGCGGTATGATGCTTATGCGGGTAAACCTATTGAAGAAATATTTAGCAAAGAGCAATTGAGCCAGGCCACTGTTTTAACGGTTGAGCAGACACAAACTTCTTTTTTTAGTAATGATGGCAATGGTCATTTCACTATGCATCCATTACCGGTAATGGCCCAGCTCTCACCGGTTTTTGGTATCAGTATTCTGGATCTTAATGGGGATGGAAAGAAAGACCTGTTCATGGCAGGAAATTTTTTCGGCCTGAAACCACAAACTGGCCGCCTGGATGCGGGTTATGGAACAACACTGATTAACAACGGAAATAATCATTTTACATACCTGAAACCTAAAGAAAGCGGACTCTTTATGAAAGGGGAGGCCAGAGATATTGCTAATGTGAAGTCAGTTAAAGGAGATAGCTGTATTATTGTAACGATGAATAATGATAAGTTCTATGTATTCCGAAGAAATAACTAACTGCATTCATTGATGTTGCGGGGAAATATTGAAATGGGTTTGACTATTAACTGGGCAGGCCCCATGTCAGTTTTTAAAAAAATAAATACTAAAGTAGTCTTTATAAATTTTGCTATATGAAACGTTTCTTGTCCCTCTTATTTTGTGTACTGTCTTGCCTGATAGCTTCTGCGCAAGCAATCGATACGTGGAAAATCAGTGCTGATAAAATTGATCCTTCCAATTATTATGGTATAACGGTTGCCAATGGAATGATTGGTATTGTATCCTCAGCTGAACCGTTTAAAGTGAAAGATGTGGTGTTGGCAGGTGCCTATGACCTCTATGGCCGTGGCCGTGTAAGTAATTTCCTGCGCAGCTTTAACCTGCTTAACATGCAGATGGATATTGATGGTAATAGATTGGGCGCAGCGAAAACCACCAATATGAAGCAGCAACTGGATATGAAGCATGCCAGCTTCACTACTTCTTTTGATTATGCAGATAAAGCCACCATTAGCTATACCTATTATTCTTTGCGCCAGTTACCTTTTACCGTATTGATGGATGTTACCGTTACTGCCAAAAAAGATATGCTATTAGGGAGTGCGAGTGTGATGGAAGCGCCCGATGCATTAAAAGAAGTGCAGAACTATTATAATGAAATCGATAGACCCCATGTGGTGATCAGCCTGCTTACTTCATCAGCTAAAAGTCCTACCGGCAAATTATTGATGTGCGCATCGAATACTTTTTTATTTAGTGAACCGCATGGACAGGAGCCAAGAGTGATACATGAAATGTGGGACAATAATATGCACCTGATGAAATTTAGCAGGAACCTAAAAGCCGGAGAGTCATACCATTACTCCATTGCAGGTACCTCCATAACTTCGGCCCATCACGAAGATCCGCTGAATGAAGCAGAACGCATGACCATCTTTGCCAAACTGGAAGGCAGAGAGCGCCTCATTAATTTTCATAATAAAGCCTGGGATAAATTATGGGAAAGCGATATACAGGTAGAAGGTGATGACCAGTCGCAACAGGATATTCACAGCATGCTGTATCACCTTTATTCATTTGTGAGAGAAGGAACTGATTTGAGTCCATCACCTATGGGGTTAAGCGGACTCGGTTATAACGGACATGTATTTTGGGATACTGAATTATGGATGTATCCTTCCATCCTTGTATTACATCCGGAAATGGCCAGAAGCCTGGTGGAATACCGTTACCAGCGTTTACCCGCCGCCAGAAAGAACGCATTTAACCACGGGTATAAAGGCGCTATGTTTCCATGGGAGAGTGCCGCAAGTGGCGTAGAAGAAACGCCGGTATGGGCATTAAGCGGTCCCTTCGAACATCATATAACCGCTTGTGTAGGTATTGCCGCATGGAATTATTATTGTGTAACACAGGATAAGGAATGGCTAAAAGAAAAAGGATGGCCCGTGTTAAAAGAAACCGCAGATTTTTGGGCAAGCCGGGTAGAAAGAAATGGTCCCGGAAAATATGATATTAAAAATGTAGTAGCCGCAGATGAGTGGGCCGAGAATGTAGATAACAATGCATGGACAAATGCTGCTGCCAAAGCGGTATTACAAAATGCAACAGAAGCTGCCAAATTACTGGGTGTTACGCCTGATGCAGATTGGTTACATGTGGCAAATAATATACCGATATTAAAACTTGAAAATGGGGTTACGAAAGAACATGCAGCCTACCATGGAGAAGGCATTAAACAGGCGGATGTAAATTTACTGGCCTATCCATTGAAAGAAGTATCTGACCCGGCACAGATACGCAGAGATCTTGAATATTATGAAACCCGCGTTCCCAATGAAGGTACACCAGCTATGACGCAGGCCATTTTCACACTTTTGTATGCAAGGCTGGGCGAGGGAGATAAGGCATATCATTTTTTCAAAGACGCGTATGTACCAAACCTGAACCCGCCATTGAGGGTGATAGCAGAAACCAAAGGAGGTACCAATCCGTATTTTGCAACGGGTGCAGGTGGCATTGTGCAAAGTATATTAATGGGTTTTGGGGGCCTGGAGATAACCTCAAAAGGTATTATACAGGTAAAATCTGCCCTGCCAAAACAGTGGAAAAGCCTTACTATCACAGGGGTTGGCCCGGAAAAGAAAATGTTTTCTGTTAAGAAATAAAAAGTTATTTTCACATGTCGTGAAACGCATTGCTTCCATACTGCTGCTGGCCATACTTCTCTTTAACTGGGGAGGGTATCGTTTTTATACAGATTATATAGAGAAGCAGGCCGATACAAAACTGGAGGCCAGTCTGGATGAGCATAACTACAACGAAGCTGACCTGGTTAGCATTAAAGTGGCCGCTAATTTACCCTACTACGCAAACAACGAAACCTACGAACGCGTTAATGGGGAAATTGATATCAAGGGTATTCATTACAAGTATGTGAAACGCCGTATGTACAATGATTCTGTGGAACTGCTCTGTATTCCCAATATTGCCAAAACAGGATTGGAAAATGCCCGTAACGATTTCTACCGCCTTGCCAACGACCTTGTTACAAATAATTCTTCTTCCAAAAAATCAACCGGTAATCATTCACATGTGAACAAATTTTCTGTACAGGATTTTACAGATGATCACGCTTTTGTATGGCAGTACAAAACTGATGGTTTGCGTTCTTCCTCTTACAATGAAATATTTGCCGATGTGAAATCAGCATTCCTACGCCGGTTAGATAAACCCCCGCAAGCCTAAGCGTTGTTTAATAAGCGCGCCTGCTACATTATGTAGATGGGCAAATCATTAGTACAGATTTACTCAAAAAATTTATTAGATGAAAGGACTCATTTTGAGCCTTTGTGTTGTGGTATGCCTGTCGGCTTGCAGAAACAACACAGAGTACAAAACATATATTCATAACCCGGAATTGTTCAGCAAAACCGCGCATGAATTAAATACGGTGGTAATGGGTAACAATTTTTCGCCCATGGTGGCTTCCCGTAATTATACTTATGCAGCCATTGCAGCTTATGAAGTAATAGCGGCAGGCTATCCTGCAAAATATCAATCCCTTGCGGGGCAACTGAATGGTTTGAAAACCGTTTCCAGGCCGCCATCAGATTCATTGGCAGATATTGAACTGGCTTCTTTACTGGCCTATATAAAAGTGGGTGAAGCAGTTACGTTTCCGGAAGGAAGTTTGCAGCTATATAAGGATAGTATTTTACAGGTAGCGCGTAACAAAGGCCTGCCTTCTGCTATAGAAAAAGCCTCACAACTATTAGCTGATAGTGTGTCTGCTTCTATCATCCGGTGGAGTAAAAAAGATAATTATCTCGAGACACGCGGTGCTGAAAAATATACCGTGAAAGATGAGCCGGGGCGCTGGATACCCACACCTCCTCTCTATGCGTCCGCTGCTGAACCGCATTGGAAAGAGATCAGGGCAATGGTGATGGACAGCGCGAATATGTTTCCTCCGCCACCGCCACCTGTCTATAATATCACCGATAAGAACAGTAAATATTATAAAGAAGTGATGGCTGTGAAAAATGCAGGTGACAGCTTAACACCTGAGCAAAAGCATATCGCTATTTTCTGGGATGATAATCCTTTTAAGATGAATGTAACGGGTCATGTTATGTTTGGCAGCAAAAAATTTTCACCCCCCGGTCACTGGATGAGCGTGATAGGTATTGCGGCACAGAAGGCAAAAGCAGACTATGCCACTACCGTATATGCCTACACCAAAACATCCATCGCATTATTTGATGCATTTATTCAGACTTTTGATGCGAAGTATAGGTATAACACAATAAGACCGGAAACAGTAATTAATAAATATATTGATGCCAACTGGATGCCGTTTCTGCAAACACCTGCCTTTCCTGAATATACCTGTGGACATTCTACTATTTCTGCTTCTGCGGCAGAAGCACTGACAAGTGTGTTTGGTGATCACTTTTCGTATATCGATTCCAGTGAGGCACAATTCGGAATACCTAACCGTTCTTTCAAGTCCTTTCGCGATGCAGCGGAAGAGAATAACTGGGCGCGTTTTTATGGGGGACTGCATTTTCATAATTCCTGTATTGTAAGTACGGATTTCGGAAAGAAAGTGGGCCAGCTGGTGGTTACCCGTTTACAAATGAAAAAAAGCTAACGCTTTACAAAACCATTCTTAATTGCTTAAAAAATATTTATGAAATCTTTACTTATCATTCTTATTTCTTCAATATTCATCTCATTGAATGCAGGCGCACAGGGTTGTGTGGCTATCAAAAGTACCGGTGGCATGTGTACCATGGATCATGCAGACATGGCTGAGAACAGCACCGCCGGCAAATGGCTGATGAATGTTAACAACCGCTATTATAATTCTTACAAACATTTTGTAGGCGATGTGGAACAAAAGCAACGTGTTGATGGAGGTACCCAGGTGATCAATCATGCGTACACCCTTGATGTGGCTGTTACCCGTATCCTCACCAACCGCTGGTCAGTTGCGTTTGATATGCCGATCGTTTCTAACACCCGCTCATCCCTGTATGAGCATGGCGGCAAAGAAAGACATACTACTGCTTCTTTTGGTTTGGGTGATGTCCGTTTGTCTGCTGGTTACTGGCTATTAAATCCTGCAAAGACCAAAAAAGCAAATGTGCAGGTAGCGCTGGGTATCAAACTACCAACGGGCGATTACAGATACCAGGACCGTTTTTATACCGCTACACCTGGTGTAACCGTTGTTGGTCCGGTTGATCAGTCGATACAATTAGGCGATGGCGGAACAGGGTTTACGACCGAAGTAAATGCATATTACAATATTAACCATAGGGTTAATCTGTATGCAAATTTTTTTTATCTGATCAACCCACGAGAGCATAATGGTGTATCTACTGCCCGCGGGGGAACGCCGTCGGCAGCAGCTGTTTCCTATGGAAGCGATGTAATGAGTGTTCCTGATCAGCTTATGCTGAGAGGCGGGGTTAATTTTATCGTTAATAAATTTACTTTCTCAGGAGGGTTGCGTAATGAATGTTTACCTGTGCATGACCTGGTTGGTGGCAGCGGGGGTTTCAGAAGGCCGGGTTATATCATTTCGGGAGAACCCGGGGTTACGTATGCTTTCAAAAAAATAAATATATATGCTTTTGTGCCAATTGCCATAACCAGAAACCGCACGCAAAGCATACCCGATAAGATCAAAACAGATCTGACGGGTGTTTATTCAAATGGCGATGCTGCCTTTGCAGACTATGCGGTAAATATTGGGTTCTCTCTCAGATTTTAACAGGATGGCCATTATTTTTTTGATTGATTGTTCAGATAAATGGCAGTTTATTGGAACGGCCCCCTTGCAGAAGCAAGGGGGCTTTTTTATATTTTGCTACTCAACTAATCAGTAAGATATCCTTGGGTTCCTTTTATCAATACCGTATCTTAGAGATTAACAAAACACCTGATTTATTTAATAACTGCATGATACAGCAAAGCACCCTTAAGAAATTATCAGAAGTATTGGGATTAAGCATCTCAACTGTTTCAAGGGCATTGAAAGATCACCCGGATATATCTGATAAAACAAAAGCAAAAGTAAAAGAGCTGGCCATAGCCATGGAATACGAACCCAACAGCTATGCAGTGCAGTTGCGTACCAAGCACAATAATGTTTTAGGTATACTGGTTCCTACCATTAATAATTTTTTTTACGATTCTTTTATTGCAGCTGTGGAAGATGAAGCCAGGCTGCATGGCTATTCGGTTTTGATTATGCAGTCCATGGAAAAACTGCAGATAGAAACCAGTAACCTTAACCTGTTCCGTAAGAGTATGGTGGCAGGATTGTTTGTATCCATATCCGTTGAAACAGAAGATCCAACGCCGTTCCTGAAACTGAATGAATTAAAAACGCCTGTTATTTTTTTCGACAGGGTTCCGGATACAGATGTCTGTAATAAAGTATGTCTTGCAGATACAGAAACCGGAACGATTGCAGCGGAAGCGATCATACGAAAAAATAAAAAAAGAGTGCTGGCACTTTTTGGACATCCGCATTTGAGCATTACCAAAAAAAGGCTGGCGGCCTTCCAGGAAACTTTTGCCAGGCTGGCGCCCCAGACTAAGATCGAATATGGTTTTCCTGAATATTCTGCAGACTCAAAATCAGCCGTATTGGCGGCTTTGGAAAAACCGGAGAAACCTGATGTGATTTTTTGTATGGGTGATTTGATACTGATTGGTGTGATGTATGCCATCCATGAAAAAAAATTACGTGTACCTGAAGATATTTCGGTAATCAGTGTGAGTAATGGTTTTCTGCCAACTGTCTATGATCCCAAGATTACCCATGTTGAAACAAATGGATATAAACTGGGTAAACGTGCTTTTACACAAATGCTATCCTGTTTGCAGGGAAATAACCAGGTGGAAGAAGTTTTTATAGAATCTCTTTTAATTGAAGGCGGCTCATTATAATTCGCCTGTAACCCAGCCC
>JBBRHM010000156.1:0-7584 GCA_038222655.1 Chitinophagales bacterium
GAAGGTATACAATGCCCTGGCCCATTGGAGGCCTGCAAATAATATTTCAGGTAACGGATTCCTAATTGAAACGGCGAATACATTAAAGGGGTGTGGATTGATAAGGCAATTTATTCATCAACCAAAGTAAAGCATAACCTGCACACAACAGGCATAAATAGGCGGGTATCTTAAAAACAAGATCGTACGTATTCCAGGAAGAGAAAGAAAAAACAGAATATAATAATACTACTAACAGCATAGCGAGCAGGGTACTATTGCGGAAATACCTATGCAAAAAAAGAAAGGGTAAAAAAATAATCAGCCCCAGCCGCCACAAAATACCACCGGTGTTGTCAAAGCTATGCAGGTAGTTAATAGAAAAGGATTTGGCCAATTGATACGCACCCAGCATCTGGCGCAGTAAAAAAATGGAATGTCCCATCAGCAAAACATTGGTAACTGCCAGCAGGTTTGTACTGTATTTTTTGAAGGCAGTACTACCTACCCAAATAAGTAACAGCAATAAGGGTATCGTTAGGCAATAAGCTGTTTTAATAAATTCCATGAGGCAGCCTATCCTTTATTTCTTTCCCATAATTGAAAATGATACGCATAGGCATGTTTTTCATCAACCGGAAAAGATTGTTCCGACACCAATTGCCATTGTTTGGGGTCAATGACAGGAAAAAAAACATCCCCATCCAACACAGCATCCACGCGGGTTATATAAATTTTATCGGCAACAGGTATCGCATCCCTGAAAATTTCACCACCGCCAATTACACAGGCTTCTTTGTAATCTTCTGCAGCAGCAGCTTTCACAGCTTCGTCGAGTGAGTGTACAATAGTTACCCCTTCAGCTGTCCAATCTTTCTGACGTGTTATAATAATATTAAAGCGCCCGGGTAAAGGTTTATTATCCAGGGAACCAAAGGTTTTTCTTCCCATAATCACAGGCATGGCCCAGGTGGTATTCTTAAAGAACTTCATATCATTGGGCAGGTGCCAGAGCAGTTTATCATCACGACCAATGGCATTGTTTGTGGATGCGGCAACAACAAGTGAAATAATCATAGGAAGTAAGATTTACGAAGTACTAAGTACGAACTTATATTTAAACTGCCACCGGTGCTTTAATAGCCGGATGGTGCTGGTAATTTTCCAATGTGAAATCTTCAAATTGAAAACTAAAAATATCTTTTACAGCAGCATTCAATGTCATGGTGGGTAAAGGATAGGGCTCGCGGCTCAGTTGCCGTTGCGCTTGCTCCATATGGTTATTGTATAAATGTACATCACCAAAACTATGTACAAAATCGCCATAGGCAAGATCACAAACCTGGGCCACCATCATGGTAAGTAAAGCATAGGAAGCAATATTAAAAGGAACCCCAAGGAAAACATCCGCGCTGCGTTGGTATAACTGGCAACTTAATTTTCCATCAGCCACATAGAACTGGAAAATAGTATGACAGGGCATTAATGCCATCTTAGGCAGCTCTGCTACATTCCATGCACTTACGATCAATCGCCTGCTATCCGGATTTTTTTTAATCTGGTTTATCACATCTGTAATCTGGTCTATCACCAACCCATCGGCCCCTTGCCAGCTTCGCCACTGCTTACCATATACCGGACCCAGCTCACCATTTTCATCAGCCCATTCATTCCAGATGCTTACACCATGTTCATTTAAATACTGCACATTGGTTTCGCCGCGTAAAAACCATAACAGTTCGTAAATGATACTTTTCGTGTGCAGTTTTTTGGTGGTTACCATAGGAAACCCATCCTGCAAATTAAAACGCATCTGGTACCCAAAACAACTGAGGGTTCCGGTACCTGTACGGTCAGTTTTAGCTGCGCCATTAGTTAATATATGCCTGAGTAATTGCTGGTATTGCTGCATGGACTGCAAAATACACTTGAAAAAGCGATGGATAAAAGAATAATGATTACAATGGGGAGAAGCTGTGGATTGTCTTAGCTTCTTTGGCCTTTCGGCGCTTTAATTCTTTTTTGATAAGGGATAACTCCCTGCCCGTTTGCCCGCTTACGCTGCTGTTTTCCTGAGCCCGGCGCATCAGGTAAGGAATTACATCACGGATAGGACCAAAGGGAAGGTATTTACTTACACTAAACCCTTCTAGGGCAAGATTGAAAGTAACGTTATCGCTCATTCCGTATAATTGCGAAAAATGGATATGCGGATGATTATGCGGAAACCCTTTTTCGTCTAATAATTTAGCGGCAATCAAATTACTCTCTTCATTATGCGACGCAACAATAACAGAAATCTCGTTGAGGTGATCAATACAATAGCTGAGGGCCTCATTATAATCAAGATCGGTTGATTCTTTATCGGGTTGTATTGGGCTTGCATACCCTCGATCCTGCGCGCGGGCTCTTTCTTTTTCCATATATGCCCCTCTCACCAATTTCAATCCCAGCATAAACCCCTGTTGCAGCGCAATACGATGAGAAAGCTTTAAAAAATGAAGCCTGTCATGACGGTACAACTGTATGGTATTATACACGATCACCTTTTCTTTATTGAAGATCTCCATCATTTCCATGGTGAGCCTGTCAACGGGATCCTGTATCCAGCTTTCCTCTGCATCAACCAATACACCAATATTTTTTTCTGCTGCTACTTCGCAAATGGAATACATTCTTTCACGAACCCTGTCCCATTCGTCGATCTCTTCTTCATGATCATGAATACCACTCCTTAGTCTTGGCGCTTCATTCAATATTTTCAATAATCCAACCCTGGCAAGACCCGTTACCTTAATGCTGATAAAAGGGATATTGGTTTGGGTAGCTGCATAATCGATTACGCGGATAAACTCTTCGGTAGCCTGATCAAAACTGTCTTCTCCCTGTTTTCCTTCCACACCGTAATCCAGAATTACCTGTACCCCATATTTACCCAGGGTAGAACCCACAGCAGCTGTTTCTTCCAGCGTTTCACCCCCTACAAATTGTTTGAAGATTGTTTTACGAATGATGCCATGAACGGGCAATCCCGTTTTCATAATAAAAGGGGTAATCCTTGTACCTATCTGTACAAACCAGGGAAAACCCATGGTGTTGAACAGGAACTTTGCACCCTTCAATTCTTTATCAGTCTTGTAGGCAAAGGCATTCTCTGTATTGTCAAAAGAAATATTCATTGCTAACCTTCATTCGTACTGCGAATATCGGTTGCCAAACCAAAACTAAAAAAAGCATTTCCCATAAAACTTCAATTATTTTTAAAAAATCAGATAGCCTGGTGGTTAAAGGGTTGAATTACCATTTCGCTAACCACACCACTTACAGGCTGCTGGCAAAGAAACCAGATGGCTTTAGCAGCTTCTTCTGCCATAATCATTTTATCGCGCTGAACCCTTAGGTCAATCGTATCCCAGAAGGTAGAATCCACGCCACCCAGGAAAAGATTGGTAATTCTAATATCCGTCCGTTTTAATTCTTCCCGTATACTTTGCATCATGCCCAACAATCCGTATTTACTAGCGCTATAAGCCGCCGCACCCGCCATAGGAACTTTGCCCAAGACACCGGGTATATTAATGATTAATCCTTTCTTTCTCGCCTTCATACCCGGCAGAATGGCTTTCATGAGGTAGAAAACACCTACAAGGTTGGTCTGGAGCGTTCTGCTGAACTCCTCAGCAGATAGGGTATCCATGGGTTTTATAATGCCAATACCCGAAGCATTAATTACAATATCAATAGCATTTTCATTGGCCACTATTTTTGCTACCACTTCATTTACTTTAGATTCATCGGTAATATCCAGTAAGAAAACCTTTTCTGCATCAAGCCCGCAGTCATCAGCCAACTTTTGCAATGCCCCTGCATTTCTACCGGTAACAAAGATATTTGCGCCGCTTTTACTTAGCAACCCCGTAACTTTTGACCCTATGCCACCTGTGGCGCCTACGATCAATACATTTTTTGCTTTTAATGATTCCATATACATGAGTGGTTACATACTAAACAATGTGCCTGGCATTTTGTTGTACTACGTGCAGAATTTACCATGTCCCTTTATTGTAAGTAGAGAGGAGTGGTTAGTAAGTTAAAAACAGATACCAAAAAAAATTGCTCACCACTTACAACTCACCACTCACTATTAACATCACACTATCTAAATCTCCTTAATATGCAAAAACGTCCCTGGAACCGGGTAAACCTGCCGGTTTATTCTATCAGTAGTCACGACGGTCATGGTCATCACAACATGCATATCATAACTTACGCATCACAGATCAGTATGCAGCCAAAACGGTTTGTGTGCGGTATTTACAATGGCACTAAAACACTGGATAATGTTATCAGTCACCCCCATTTTGTTTTGCAGTTACTTTCCTCACATCAATACCGTTTAACAGATTTACTGGGAAAGAAAAGCGGTAAGGATATTGATAAAATAACCAGGCTTGCCAAAAGAAACCTGCTCAGTACCTGGAAAGACTACAGCATTTTGAAGGAATGTTTGGCTGTAATGGAACTCAGCGTTATATCTCGTTTTGATGGCGGTGACCATATAGGTTTTTTATGCGAGGTAGGGGATTACAAAAACCTTAATGAAGGCGTTCCGCTTACTTTAGATATCCTAAGGGAACATAAGCTTATCCGGATATGAATTTTCTATTTCCGGGTTCCGTAAGAAATCTGAAAAGTATTTGAGGTAATTACGGACTTTTGTATATGCTGATTACGCAAACAGAAATTTATAAGTATACCATCCCCATGGTGCCATTTACCATTGCCACCGGCACTATGGAATCGGCGCAGAACCTGTTTATCCGCATACATACAAGCGAAGGCATAACTGGCGTGGGCGAATGTTCTGCCTTTCCGATGATAGCCGGTGAAACACAGGCCACCTGTTTTGAAATGGCAAAAGACTTTGCCGCGCTTTGGAAAAATAAATCAGCCCCGGATATAGAAGAAAGACTTTCCGAACTGGACCTGTTTACTGCCGGCAACTATACAGCTAAAAGTGCATTCGATCTTGCTTTGTACGATATAGCTGCTAAAGCGGCCAACAAACCTTTGTATGCATTTCTTGGCGGACAAAAAAAACTGATTGAAAGTGACCTGACCATTGGCATGGATACTCCGGAAAAAATGGCCGCCACCGCCGTTCAATTCAAAGAAAAATCTGTAAAAATTATTAAGGTAAAGCTGGGCAAAAAAATAACGGATGATATTGAAAGAGTGCGTCAGATAAGATTAGCCGTTGGTGATAATATGATATTACGTATTGATGCCAACCAGGGATGGAGCTATGATGATGCCCTTTTAGCATTAACCGCTATGGCAGAATTCAATATTCAATTCTGTGAACAGCCTATGCGAAAATGGAATGATGAATTATTACCGTCATTATGCCAACTATCTCCCATTCCGGTAATGGCCGATGAAAGTGTATTTACACACCATGATGCCGAAAGATTAATACGCAATAAAGCTTGTGCCTATATCAATATTAAATTTGCCAAAAGCGGCGGTATTTACGAAGCAGGATTAATCAATGCTGTGGCCGAAAAAAATAATATTGCCTGTATGATGGGTGGCATGCTCGAGAGCCGTGTTGCCCTTACGGCAAAAGTTCATTTTGCGATGGCAAATAATAATATCAAATTCTATGATCTCGATACCTGTTTATTAGGTCATTTAACAGACCCTGTAATTGGCGGTGCAACGTATTCCGGAATGCAGTTACAACTTACCGACGCGCCGGGTATTGGTGCGGATGTTGACCAGGCTTACCTGGCAAAAATGGAAAAGGTTATTGTATAAACAAAACAGCATGGTTTATTGCCGCTTACTATCCACACACTTATTAAGTAAGGTTGGCATTCAGCGCATGACTGTATCTTTACAATCAAATAAAAAAAATGGAAGCAAAAAAAGCGATTGAAAGTTTTACGGTGATGAATGAACTTGTTTTACCTAACGATACCAACACTTTTGGTAACCTGATGGGAGGGCGGCTAATGTACTGGATGGATATAGCTGCAGGGATTGCCGCAGGTAAACACTGTAATACGCCCAGTATGACAGCTTCTGTAGATAATCTTAGTTTTAAAAATCCTATCAAACTTGGTAATGTAGTACATATTGAAGCCAAGGTTTGCCGGGCCTTTCATACTTCCATGGAAATTAATATACGCGTTTGGGGTGAGGACCTTTTACACCAGTATAAATATGAGAGCAACGAAGCTTTCTTCACTTTTGTAGCGCTGGATCCCAATGGAAAACCACGTACAGTACCACAATTACTTCCCGAAACAGAAGAAGAAACACGTTTGTATGAGGGGGCTTTACGAAGAAGACAGATACGACTGATACTGGCAGGGAAAATGAAACCTGATGATGCCAATGAATTAAAGGCTTTGTTTATAAAAGACTGATGATAGTGAATGGCCAATGGTTAGTGATATTATTTAGTCTATTTAACTAACCACTCACTACTCACTACTTTCCCACCAAATGTAAAATATGATGTTTGCTTTTGAGCATATAGGTTTTGCTTTGCTCAATAGCTTCCATAACCTGTTCAAGTATTGCTTCAACAGGTTGAGTATAGTCAATGATCATCGGTTCTTTAAATCGAACAGATAAAAGAGAGCCCTTCTTTTTAAACACAAGTCCTGTTTTATTAAAGGCCCGCCAGAAACCATTGATCACCACAGGAATCACAACAGGTCTGTTATTTTTAATGATATGTGCCGTTCCTTTCCTTCCGGGTGCAAAAGGTTTTGTAGTGCCTTGTGGAAAAGTAATTACCCAGCTTCTGTCCAGCGCCTGATCAATTTTCTGCGTATCCGATTCATCACGGGTTCTTTCAACGTCTTTTCCTTCAGCCCGCCAGGTACGTTTAATGGTGAGCGCTCCTCCCAGTTTAAACAAACGGCTTATCCAGCTGCCATTCATGGTTTCTTCTGCTGCTACAAAATATACATTGGTAAAAGGGTTCAGTAAATAGTACGGAATACCAAGCCTGTTATCCATTCGCCATTTAACGGCGCAGAAAATATGAATAAAGGCAATAACGTCTGCAAAATATGTTTGATGATTGCTTACAAAAAGCACGTTCCCGCGTGGCAGGTTATGCAGGTGTTCGGTTCCTTCTATCTTAATTTTATTAAACAATACCAATCCTGGATACGTAAATATTCCTACCACTCCATATACAACTGAACGAATGACCTTAATATACTTAAAGCGTTCAAATATTTTCATATCTGTGGTTTTGACAAGCTATGCAAAGTAAGGAATGTAAAGAAAATGTTACTTATTATTTAAAAATGCACACATGGCAATACCCATTCTGCCGATACATTTGCGTCTTATAGAATTATATGCCGCTAAATGCAGTCATTTTTGATATTGATGGATTACTGGTAGACAGTGAACCCTTGTGGAACGAAGCCGCTGCTGAAACATTCAGTTTTTATGGCGTAAATCTTACCGAACAACAATATACTTCCACCACCGGACTTCGTACCAAAGAGTTTGTGCAATGGTGGTTTGCCCATTATAATATTGGTAGTGAAGAATTTGCCCGGGCAGAAAAAAAAA
>JBBRHM010000157.1:0-7578 GCA_038222655.1 Chitinophagales bacterium
TAAAAACCTGGTGGAAGAAGCTGTAAAAGCTTTCGGTAATATTGAAATTTTAGTAACCAACACAGGTGGCCCCGCAGCCGGTCCATTTGAACAATTCAATTTAGATGATTGGAAACAGCTCTATAATTTATTGTTCTTAAGTGCTGTTGATATTATTCAACAGGTGTTGCCGGGTATGAAGGAGAAAGGTTTCGGACGAATTTTAACCATAACTTCTGTTGCGGTTAAACAACCTGCCGACAACCTAATTTCATCAAATGCTGTACGAGCAAGTTTATTAGGGTTGGTAAAAAGTCTCTCTAATGAAGTAGCTATTCATGGCATCACGGTAAATAATTTGATGCCGGGATACACTCATACAAACCGACTCGAAAATCTTATTCATAGAAATCCAAAAATAAGCGAGGTTAAAGATACCATCCCGATGAAGCGCTTTGGAACACCCGAAGAGTTTGCTGCCGCCGCCGCATTCTTAGTAAGTGAAAGGGCTAGTTATATTACAGGTCAGTCATTGGCAGTTGATGGAGGGTGGATTAAGGGCCATTAAATTATAGTACTTTGTTGTTCACTTGAACGGATTAACCAGGCAGATATACTCAGGTTGATTGGTGATATGTGAGTAAATCGGAATTGTCGGTAGGTTTGAATATTGGGTTATCAGTCATTACATAGCCATCAAATATTACCGGATGAAATACACAGAAAGCCATTTTTCTGTATTCATTTATGTAATCTTCGAAAATGGAATATTTCCAATACGATACAACCGCCAATCATTAAAATCAAAATGCCACCATTCATAGTCATACACTGTAAATCCATTCGCTTCCATTTTACTTCTAAGTAAATCCCTCATCTTACGTTGTTCTGCTGTTCCCCCTGTATAGTTTGGATATGAGCGTTCACTCATTTCATCGTATTGACCTGTCATTTGGACTTCTTTGCCGGAACTAAGTTCATATAGACTTAGATCTATAGCACATCCTCTGTTGTGTCGGGAACCCTTTTTAGGATCCGCTACAAACTTTTTATTTTCATCCGAGGTTATATCCCAAAATAATTTAGTAACAGACCATGGGCGATATCCATCAAATATGAGCAGACCATATCCCAGGGATTTTAATTCTTTATTTACCTTAACTAAAGCTTCTGCAGAAGGTCGTTGTAGAAAGGCTCTTGCCTCCTTATAAACTGGTCTGCCTACCAAATTGTTGTTTGTAGCGTACCTAATATCCAGGTGGATGGATGTATCAAGTTTCACCAACTCTACTAAATCAGTTCCTTTGAAAGCGCCTGTTTCCTGAGGTGGTTTGGTAGCACAACCATTGATGAGAACAAAGCTGGTTAGTAATACCCCCCAAAAAAAGCTATTATACTTTCTGTAGTGTAGTGATTCTGTATGCATCTATGTTTGTCGTTTGAGTATGTATGATAGATTCTGACTAACCTAAAATTTCGATGTTGAAAATCCATGATTTAAATTTCTTTTTTTTCTCTAAGATCATTGATTTTTATCCAGTGGTTAGCCAAAGAAATCAATTTCGGTCATCCTAATTCTGGGAAATGGAAGGCAACGTCTTTTGCATTAAGCAGTTGGGGAATTATTATCGCAGACCACTCATTCCTTTTTTTTGGGTATTGCTTCCATTAATATAGTATATGCATTGTTCAATGCCTTTCCGCCATCACGCTGTCCTTTGTAATGGCCGAGGCGAACAATTACTAAATCATGCGAAGGAATAATTGTTACAGATTGTCCACCCGCACCCAACATCATATATGCATCTTTGGGAATGGGAAAACCACCATCTCCATTTATCCAAAATAAACCACCATAGATAGGTCGTCCATCCTCTACCCAAGGCTTTGCAAGGGTACTTACAAATTTTGTAAACCCTGCTGGCAAAATTCGTTCACCATTCCAAATGCCGTCTTGTAAATAAAGATTACCTAATCTTGCCCAATCGCGGGCAGAGGCAAACTCGTAGCCTTGAGTTAAAAAATTACCATAAGGGTCAGTCTCCATCACCATGGTACGAATGCCAATTTTATCAAACAACTCCTTTTGCGGAAATCTGTGATAATTTTCACCCGTACTTTCTATTCCTAAACGATTTAAATAATTTGTGAGTACCGGGTCGCAATTGCGGTAACGACCAACACTATTTGGCAGCCATTGTTGAGGTAGATTAGCAGCATATTCGAATGAATTGATTCCGCCGGTATATAGGTATAAATGGTCTGGGTATCCTAATGAAGGGTCGTAGTCTGGATCTTGTGGTGCTCTGCAATACAACCCACTTGACATATGCATGATATCCATAATTCTGATTTTGGCCCGTCCGTCACCCTTCCTTTGCCATTGAGGAATTGGAGCAGGTTGCTCCAGTGTATATACTCCTTTACGAATCAGTATTCCCATTAAAGTGGCTGAAAGGCTTTTACCCATAGACCAACTTTCCAAAGGGGTATTTTTATTGATGCCATTAGCGTACCGTTCGGCAATAATTCTTCCCTGGTACGTTACTACAAATGCTGCTGTTAGTGCTTCTGATGGTGCAAATGCAGCATCTATTGCCTGGTTTATTTTGTTCATGTCAAGGTTAGAAGGGATGTTTGTAGTTGGTAGCATATCTCCCATTGGCCATGCGGTGGTAGTAGCGTCTGGCAGGTTGCGGGAAATTTTTACAGGCTTGAAGTTTAGCGAATTTTTTCCTTCCTGCAAACAAACACAACCTTGGTCGCCAGTATAGATAGCAGTCCGGGTAACTCCTGTAGGAAGCCTAATTGAGACAGTTTTCTTTTTATAATCTATGATTGGCTTCCCAACCTTTGCTCGTTCTGCGTAAGGTGCAGAAAAATAGCCCACGTTTTCAGCGGCAAATTCGGGCGTTAGCCCAGTAATGAAAATGGCTGAACACATAATTTTTGCAAAGCCCGCAGTATTGTGTGAAAGTGCATCACCGGGTGGTGCTTTGTACGTTGTCTTTAATTCAAGTGCAGCAGCACGAGCCAGCATTTTGCTTCGCAGTTCTGGTGTAAGCTGAGCAATGCTAATCAGTCCGTTTAAAAGAAACGAAGCAAGTAAGGTAATTTTAATTATTTCTTTCATGTTGCGTTAATTGGTCATTGAAGAGCTATGCATTCTATCGAAATTAAAATGCCTGCCGGAAATGGCATGACTTGAGGTGTGCTGCGTGCCGGTGGATTTTCAGGAAAGAATTCACTATACACTTTATTTATTACACTAAAGTCATTACCCGTTACCATGAATATTGTTGTCTTTACGACTTTACACAAGTTGCTTCCAGCGTCTTCTAAAATGGTTTTAATATTTTGAAAACTTTGTCTTGTTTGATCTTCGAAATCGCTACTAATAACCTGGCCAGTAGCAAGATCTAAACCCGGAGTTCCTGATACGAAAATGAAACTTTGCGTAATTACTGCCTGCGGAAATACCTGACTCATGCGCGGAGCTCTGACAGTATTAAAATTTTCTCTTTCCTGCATGTAATATTTTTTTAAGTGAGCTGTCTAATGAGGATTGCCTATAAAGTTCCTGGCTATAAGCAGTTGGGGTAAGACCATACTTCTGCCCGGAACTGATGCTGAATAAAGTTACATAAAATGATGTTGCGAACAAATGCCAAACCTGCCTGCCGGCAGGCAGGTAGCATTCCTTCATGCTGAAACGAAAAATTGGATTTGTATCGCTGATGATTTGCTAATACGGTCACTACCTTAGGGTTATACGCAACTCTTAAATATAAGAATTTCATACAAATTCATTTTATCATATAAACGGCTGTTCAATAATTTTTTTAATGAGTTAAAAACTCTTTCTACTAACATTTCTGCCTGTCTTCTGATCATTTCAAGAAATCTAGATTGCCTGACGTAAACTATAATTGAATAAGCAGCTGTCTTATTGCTAATTGGCCAAAAGGGGAGCTAAAAAATTTCCTGTATTCTTAAAATCCTTAACTTCAAGGTTCACTTTCCCATCCTAACCCTACTGCTATGCCAACAGATTCTTCGCGGAATGTTACCAAAGATATCAATGCAGCTAAGAATACTTTTGACGCCATCGTAATCGGTTCCGGTATCAGCGGCGGCTGGTCGGCCAAAGAACTTTGTGAGCAGGGTGTAAAAACACTATTATTGGAAAGAGGTAAGGATGTGGTGCATATAAAAGACTATCCCACCGCCACTAAAAATCCCTGGGATTTTGCTCATCGTGGTAAGATCGTTCCCCCCATCGCTAAAGAAAATCCCATCCTCAACAGGTGTTATGCTTACAGCGAAGCGAGTGAACATTTTTTTGTAAAAGATAAAGAACATCCCTACGTTCAGGAAAAACCATTCGACTGGATACGCGGTTACCAGGTGGGTGGTAAATCTTTATTATGGGCAAGACAAACACAGCGATGGAGCAAATATGATTTTGAAGGCCCGGCACGTGATGGATTTGCGGTTGACTGGCCCATACGTTACAACGACCTTGCACCCTGGTACACACATGTAGAAAGGTTTGCCGGTATAAGCGGAAATAAAGATGGCCTGGAAACCTTACCAGACGGGGATTTTCTGCCCGCCTGGGAAATGAATTGCGTGGAAAAAGAAGTGCAGCAAAAGATTATGGCCAAATATAAGGACCGACATGTGGTACAGGGACGATGTGCGCATCTTACAGAACCCCGTGACATACATATTCAGCAGGGCCGAACCCAGTGCCAGGCAAGAAGTTTATGTGAAAGAGGTTGTCCTTTTGGTGGATATTTCAGTTCTAATTCATCAACCATTCCCTGGGCACAGAAGACCGGTAATCTTACCATGAAGACAAATGCTGTGGTGCATTCTATTATGTATGATGAATCAAAACAAAAAGCTATTGGTGTTCGCGTAATTGATTCTGTGACCATGAAAGCAACAGAATATTTTGCACGTATTATTTTTGTCAATGCGGCCTGTCTGAATACCAATCTTGTTTTACTCAACTCAACTTCTCATCGTTTTCCCAATGGCCTGGGCAATGATAATGGACTGCTGGGTAAATACATTGCTTTTCATAATTACCGTGGTAGTATTAACGCCTCGTATGATGGTCCGAAAGATAAATACTATTATGGCCGTAGACCCACTGCCGCAATGATGCCTAATTTCCGCAATGTATATAAACAGGAAACTGATTTTTTACGCGGCTATATGGTGCATTACAGTGCCGGTAGGGGAAGGGCAGGTGCAGAAGGAATTGGTGGTGATTATAAAGATGCTATGACAGAGGCCGGTGACTGGGGAATCTATATGATGATGCAAGGTGAAACCATTCCCAAAGAAACCAATCATGTTCGTTTAAGTAAAGATCTGAAAGATGCGTGGGGTATTCCGCAATTGGTTACGTCAGTTGATTATGATGCGAATGATGAAAAAGTACTGAAAGATTTTTTAGCGCAGGGTACAGAAATGTTACAGGCAGCCGGATGCACAAATATCAATCCACGCGACAGCAAACAGGCGCCGGGTTTGGATATTCATGAGATGGGCGGAGTTCGTATGGGTAAAGATCCAAAGACTTCTCTGCTTAATGCATGGAACCAGTTACACGAATGTAAAAATGTTTTTGTAACGGATGGAGCCTGTATGGTATCTACGAGCACGCAGAATCCGTCGCTCACATTTATGGCGATTACTGCGAGGGCAGCCAATCATGCAGTGGGGGAGATGAAGAAAGGAAATCTGTGACGGCGTGAGTAGTGAGTAGTGATTTTTTGGAGAGGTTACGTATATTCGATCTATAATTTCTTAATACAAAAAATTAAAAAAATGCCTGCCGATTCTACTAATCTCAATAACAAAGCAAAAACGCAGAACACATTTGATGCCATTGTAGTGGGATCGGGTATTAGTGGGGGATGGGCCGCCAAAGAGTTAACGGAAAAGGGATTGAAAGTATTGATGCTCGAACGCGGTAAAGACCTTGAGCATATTAAAGACTATGTTACCGCCAATAAAAATCCATGGGAGTTTGAACACAGGGGCAGAACAACTGCAGAACAAAAACATAAGTATCCGGTGATCCATCGAGGCTGGGCCGCTAATGAAGCCGTAATGAATTCCTGGACCAATGAAGAAGACTGCCCCTATACAGAAGTAAAACCCTTTACCTGGTGGCGTAGTTACCAGATGGGTGGCCGCTCACTTTTATGGGGCCGGCAGAGTTACCGCTGGAGTGATTTGGATTTTGAGGCCAATGCAAAAGAAGGTGTGGGTATCGACTGGCCCATCCGTTACAAAGACATTGCATCATGGTATGATTATGCAGAAAAATTTGCAGGTATCAGCGGATCAATGGAAGGCCTGCCTCAATTACCCGACGGACATTTTTTACCACCGATGGATTTGAATTGTGTGGAAAAAGATGTGGCTGCGCGGATCAAAGCGCAATACAAAGGTGATCGTCATCTTATCATTGGACGCGTGGCTAATTTAACCGCGCCTATTGAAGGCCGAACGCAATGCCAGTTTCGTAACCGTTGCTGGGAGGGTTGTCCTTTCGGCGGTTATTTCAGTACGCAGTCATCTACTTTGCCTGCAGCCATGAAAACCGGCAACCTTACCGTAAGACCTTTCTCTCTTGTTAAAAAAATCATCTACGATAAGGATACCAAAAAAGCAAAAGGAGTAGAAGTGCTGGATACAGAAAACAACCAGACCTACGAATATTATTCAAAAATTGTTTTCTTAAATGCCTCTGCATTAAATTCCACCTGGGTATTGTTTAATAGCGCCACCGATATATGGCCCGGCGGACTCGGGAGCAGTAGTGATGAACTGGGACATAATGTGATGGATCATCATTACAACCTTGGTGCTTCCGGTATGATAGAAGGCTATGAAGACAAATATTATTCCGGCAGGCGTGCCAATGGTTTTTATATTCCGCGTTTTGCGAATATCGGAAGCGATAAAAGAGATTTTCTTCGGGGCTTTGGATACCAGGGGCAGGCCAGCAGAAGCGGTTGGAGTAAAAGCGTGGCAGAACTGAGTATTGGCGCCGATTTTAAAGAAGCCCTAACTGAGCCGGGTGCGTGGAGTATTGGTGCCACAGGGTTTGGAGAGATATTACCCTATCATGAAAATAAAATTACACTCGATAAAAATAAAAAAGATAAATGGGGATTGCCCGTTTTATCAATGGACTGCGAATTGAAAGAAAATGAAATGAAGATGCGTAAAGCCATAGTGGCCGAATTGAAAGCGATGTTTGAAGCATCGGGCGTAAAAAATATAAATACATATGATAATGGTCATGCTATTGGTCATGGTATTCATGAGATGGGAACGGCCAGAATGGGAAGGGATCCTAAAACTTCGGTACTCAATGGCAATAACCAGGTATGGGATGCAAAGAATGTTTTTGTTACCGATGGTGCCTGCATGGTATCATCTGCCTGCCAGAATCCATCACTTACGTATATGGCATTAACGGCAAGGGCAGCCGATTTTGCAGTTAGTGAATTAAAGAAAGGCAATATATAATTCTGCGCTAACGAAGCCTTTCTGTGGTTGAAAAATTTG
>JBBRHM010000158.1:0-7503 GCA_038222655.1 Chitinophagales bacterium
CGAACAACTTTAGTCAGGCGAGGAATAATGGCCTGGTGCGCGGCAGGACAAAACAGTCAATTAAGACGATTTATAAAAAAAGCCACTTGTGGTGCGAGCCTTCGTGCAGGGCGTAAGAGCTTATTAAATTGTACCCGATTATTATTCGTAGCTAAGGGGCAGCCGGCCAAAGAGCAGAAAGTACAAGGGAGTGACACAACGAAGCCGCATAGAGATAGACAGACGGGGATTGCCTGTTTTTATTTCAGTGCTACAATTTGCACAATGCATTATTTACAAAGGGTAAGATTTATCTTCGCAACATGCAAGAGTATCTGGAAGGATTGAATGAACCACAGCGTGAGGCAGTAACCCATATAAAAGGCCCTTTGATGATTATTGCCGGAGCCGGCAGTGGAAAAACAAAAGTTCTTACCACCCGCATTGCCCACCTGATGGCGAATGGCGTGGATTCTTTTAATATTCTGGCGCTAACGTTTACCAATAAGGCCGCTGCAGAAATGAAAGAGCGGGTAGAAAAAATTTTACAGAATACAGAGGCGCGTAACTTGTATATAGGTACTTTTCATAGTGTGTTTGCGCGCATTTTACGTGCAGAAGCCCACCTGCTGGGTTATCCAAGAAACTTTACGATCTATGATACAGACGACAGCCGTTCTGTTATTAAGACCGTAATTAATGAACTCAATTTAGACGATAAGCATTACAAACCCAGTATCGTGGGTAACCGTATTTCATCGGCTAAAAATGCATTGGTTGGTCCTGCTGAATATGCTATAGATTATTATATTCAACAGGAAGATACCCGCGCTAACCGGCCGGCCATTGCGCAGGTATATGCTGCCTATGCCAACCGTTGTTTCAAAAACGGCGCCATGGATTTTGATGATCTGCTATTAAAAATGTATGAGCTACTGAAAAATTTTCCGGAAGCTTTATACAAGTACCAGCATAAGTTTAAATACATACTCATAGACGAGTACCAGGATACCAATGCCGTTCAATACCAAATCACCAAGCTGCTGGCAGCCGTGCATGAGAATATCTGCGTAGTGGGTGATGATGCACAAAGTATTTACAGTTTCCGCGGCGCCACTATTGAAAATATTTTACAGTTTCAAAAAGATTATGATGATGTGAAAGTGGTAAAACTGGAACAGAACTACCGAAGTAGCCAGAGTATATTGAATGTGGCTAATGAAGTAATCAGTAATAATAAAGGACAGATACCCAAAAATCTGTGGACAGAAAATACGATAGGGGAGAAGATTAGCCTGGTTCGCACCATGACGGATAATGATGAAGGCAAGTTCGTTGCCGATACTATACAGGAACAGAAATTACGCAACCATTATTATAACCGCGACTTTGCCATACTATACCGCACCAATGCCCAAAGCCGATCATTTGAAGAGAGCCTGCGACGTATGGGAATAGGCTACCGGATTTATGGAGGTGTAAGTTTTTACCAGCGTAAAGAGATCAAAGATATTCTGGCTTACCTGAGACTGATAGTAAATACAAAAGATGATGAAGCCTTAAAACGCATTATTAATTACCCGGCGCGCGGTATTGGTAAAACAACACTCGAGAAAATAGCCATTGCCGCCAATGAGCAGAATGTTTCCATGTTTGATATAATGAACCGTGCCGCAGCGATCGGATTTAAAGCGGGTACATTAGAGGCACTGCAGAACTTTGTAACCATGATCCGTTATTTTCAAAGTATGCTTACCGATAAGAATGCATACGACGTAGCCGTGCAGGTTGGCAAGCATACTAATCTGGTAAAAGAATTATTCTCCGATAAAACGTCGGAAGGGCTGGCCCGTTACGAGAACCTGCAGGAACTATTGAATTCTATAAAAGAATGGACCGAGAGCCCTTCTAATGATGATGGCGAAATGGGTGATAAAACATTGGGATCTTATTTACAGCAGATTACCTTACTTACAGATGCGGATGATGATAAACAGAACACGGATGTGGTAAAACTGATGACCATTCATGCTGCAAAAGGTCTTGAATTCAGTTGTGTGTTTGTTGGAGGAATTGAAGAAACGCTTTTTCCCAATGCCATGAGCATTAATACACGCGAGGAACTGGAAGAGGAACGCCGTTTATTTTATGTAGCAGTTACCCGTGCCAAGCATCGTTTATGGCTTAGCTATGCCAATGCACGTTACCGTTTTGGTCAGCTCGTACAAAATGAACCGAGTCGTTTTATTGAAGAAATGCCGGCAGAATATATTGATAAAAGTTTTGCCGGTGGCGGGGCCCGTAATAATTCCAGTACCGACTGGGGTAGTGCTTACGAACGTATGAACCGCGGAGGCATTGGATTTGGCGATACGGCCAATGCAGAAAAAAGATACGGCGCCCCACCCACCAAAAAAACAGAAAACCGCAAGCCTGAATATTTACCCGTAATACCACCGGCAAACAAAGTGGTGGAACATATACCCACTGAGGGTTTTGTAGCAAGTAATACTGTTGATCTCCAGGCGGGTCAACAGGTGGAACACCAGAAATTCGGTTTTGGCCATGTGGTTAAAATAGAAGGTTCTGCACATAACCCGGTGGCCACCATTCATTTTAAAATGAATGGAGAGAAAAAAATTATGCTGAATTATGCGAAGCTGCGGATAGTGGAATAAGCGATTGCCCCCATCACTACTTTTTTCTTATATAGCCATCTCGTAGAATTAAATTCTTTTTTAGAATTTTATTTACGTATTCCCCGCCATCAAAATTCAGTGTTCCCGCCGCCTTTGGCTACGTGCTTTCTATACAGGTGGTTTTTGAATAGGAAAAATTGAATGCTTCTGTTACACCGGCTTATGTTCTTCCGAAACATTTAATTTCGGTTGCAGGGCGCCCTGATATTTTGGAGCGCGGCAAAAACATGTTTTATGTAACCATTAGTGCCGGCATAAAAATATAATATCTTACTCCCCCTAATTTATTGGCCCTTTCGGAATGCAGATAAGGTGTGTGCATCGCCTGCTGATGATGGGTATTTGAATCTGGTCAAGCCCGGTACGTCAGGCCATGTTTTTACAATGCAATGTTAGCGACCCGTAAGCCCTCTTATTTTGGTTATCTACTAATTATTTATCTGTTTACACCATTCCTTTCTTTCAACAATGCCACAATTAATAAACTAAAACCTATAAGATTTAAAATAGCCCGTGAAGCATGTGAATATTCCCAATTTTTT
This sequence comes from Chitinophagales bacterium, assembly GCA_038222655.1. Classification (GTDB taxonomy): domain Bacteria; phylum Bacteroidota; class Bacteroidia; order Chitinophagales; family Chitinophagaceae; genus Sediminibacterium. The sequence continues at coordinate 3,221 of JBBRHM010000158.1, forward strand.
CTAAGCACTTGCCATTCTAGCGGAAGTTGAGTCCAATTTTCTGTAGCTATATTAGTAGGGAAAGTGAAAATGAAAAATGTAACAATACTTACAATAAAAAAGAAAAGGGCCGTCAATAAAAGAGGAAATATTTTTTTGTTCCCTCGCTCGATAATCACCCAGATTATTGTAAGTAGTATTGCGCCCAATTCAAATATGCCAAGCCATGACCAGCCACGGTAAATTTGCTGAACTGTTTGATAATTATCTTTTGACAAGTTCATCTTATTGGGTAATTCTAACAGATGAGCCATTAATGCTGATAAAGCGATGACAACAAAGAGTATGGTTATGAATCGGAGCAAATTTTTCATATAAATGAGTTAGTCGCGAATCTTTAAAGAGCATGAATGTTTTAAATTGCTTACAGGAATATTTCTTTTGAGCGTTCGCCCTCGTATTTTGACGTATTAAAATATTAATCAAATCAGCGTGTTAGTAAAAGAATTGTTCAGATATAATTTGTCCATCTTTCACTTCATACAACATTATCTCTACAATTTGTATTCTTCCGTGTTCTTGTAGTGTAACGTCGACTTTCCTTCCTACCGCAAAGTGATTGCTACCCACTACGGGTTTTGTTGTTGAAGCGCCATGCAGGGCATCAATCTTTTTCCCAAATTCTTCGCCTTTCTTTCTAACATTTGCCTTTCCTTCTGCATAGTCAAAATATGGAGAGTTGGGCGGATCTATACTTTTTACATTGTCTGAAAAAAGCTCGTCTTGTATTTCAAACCATTTTTCTTGCTGGGCAAGTTCATTAAATCTTTCGGCAACTTCATCTGTTGTCATCGCCTGACTGCTGGTTGTATTTTTCATGAGTATACTTTTTATCAATAAATTATTTTGTACAAATAAAACTGCTGAAACTGTATAGCTAAATGCGGTTAAGCATTAATTATTGGTAGCGTGGACTTTTCTGTAGCTTCTTTTTCTGTGCCATCTCACAAAGGCTCCACTTTTTGTTTCTTAAAACCACCACGATTAACGTTTACTAATCATTTAATCCTTTTCCATCAAGAATTTCCTGTATTTTTTTTTCTACCCTTGATTCTCGAGTTTTGGATTGTTTAGGTGCAGAAAAATAAAGTAGGTATCCATTTTGCCGCCCGGGCGTTAATGCTTGGAAAGCTTTTTTTAAGGAAGGCATTTTATCTAATTTATTTTGAAACTCTTCAGGAACACTGAATTCTTTGGTCTTTTTCAAAGGCACTATCAAACCCGCTTTTTCCACGTTAATGGCCTCATTAATATAGGCTTTCAGGATTGCTTGCATAGTAACAATTTCCTCCACATTGGTGAACCGGATCTGACGAGCCGCCTGTACATTCTTTGTTTGTTGAAATAAAATACTTTTCGTGTCTTTTAGTAAGGCTCCTTTGAAAAATAAAATCGCACAATATTCTTTAAACACATGTATTAAAACTATGTTAGATTTTTCAACCGTATAACATGGAACACCCCACTTCAATTCTTCGGTAAGCCCGCATTCAAGAACAATTAATCTCAAACGCTCTAATTCTTTTTGCCACTTTTTGGCGGTACTAAAATAGAAATCAACTTTTGGATTCATTTTATTATGATTGTAATTTTAACTTTTTCATAAAGTTTAATTTTTTTATCCCTATTCTGTTTTCAGCGGCTTCTTTTATTGCCTTTGTCAAAAATTCATTAACGGCAGTAAAGCGTTCAAGCGACAAAGAATTAATAATAGATGCCGTTGTTTTAGTATCCGTAAATTTCTTTTTTGTAAACTCACTAAACTTTGTATGAGTTAAAAGCAGTAAAAAAATTTTGTCACTTATAACCATGCAAGCTGCAGTTGCATCAGTAAAATATCGATTGTTTGTAAATCCAATTACAGTATAAAAGTGCATTGACTTTTTGAGATCTGCCACTTCTTTTAGCTTTTCAAGTGCAGTGTTCCAGTTTTTTGTGTTGCTCTCTTTTGCTTTCTCGGTTTCCTAATTGTCTTGCAAAAGAAATAATAGTTTTTAATCATTTTATGTTGATAGGTTAAAAGTAATGGTCAGGTAGTTTTTAGGCGTATCTTCTTTGCCCGACATACTACTGAGATATGTGTGCTGCAATATTTTGTTTGCCTCAATCTTTTTGATTCCTCCTTTGTCTTTGTATGATTTTCCTTCATGCTCTCCTTTCCAAGTGATTGGTTTATCTTCTTTCCAGTCAGATGCCACTTCTGTGCCAAGCAAATATTGTTTGGTAAGCTTTGGATTTGTAAGAGCCTCCCAAACTTTTGAAGGTGTTGAATCAATGCTGATAGATGTTTTAGCTGTTAAGTTATCTTTGATTTTATTTTCTTTAAGTTTTGAAAAACTGAGTGATGCCACAAAGATTGGCAACTTAAGACTCATAAGCATTACACAACTTGAGGAATAAATTGCATGATTCACTTATTTATAATTTTTTTGTTGCTTCATGGTAAGCCATGCGAACTTGGATTGAGGAGGATGTTCGAATTGCTTGCCGCTAACTATAGCGGGTAGCTTCTATCAATATAATAGGTAGCTTTTGCCAAAGCTGGAGTTACTTAACAGTACTGTTTCGGCTCTTTTTCCAGATTGGAGGTTTCGATATCCGAAAAATATCACCATACCGCGTTATCCTAAGGGCCTGGCCTGGGTAAACTTTGGTGCTTTTGTATAAATTTGTATGTACACCGTAAGCATAAAAAAGCAGATATGATAAAAACAGGAAACCCGGTAATCAGTATCTATACCGAAATGACGCCCAATCCGGAAACCATGAAGTTTGTAGCCAACAAATTATTATACCCCGGTAAAAGCATTGACTTCGCTGATGAAACACTGGCCGCCCCATCGCCCTTAGCAAAGGAACTGTTTAGCTTTCCCTTTATCAAAAGTGTGTTTATTGCGAGCAATTTTGTTACACTTACCAAAACCGCCGAAACAGAAGACTGGCAGGATGTAATACCTGCGATTAAAACTTTCCTGAAAGATTATCTCGAAAATGGCGGCATGGTAGTGAATGAAGAGGAAGTTGCCAAGGTAAAACAGGAAGCCAGCAATACCGTAAGTGCTGATGATGATGATATTGTAAAAAGGGTAAAAGAATTATTAGAGAATTATGTAAAGCCCGCAGTTGAAATGGACGGAGGCGCTATACAGTTCAAAAGCTATAATGATGGTGTAGTAAACCTGATGTTACAGGGAAGCTGCAGCGGCTGTCCTTCTTCTATGATTACCCTGAAAGCGGGTATAGAAGGAATGATGAAGCGTATGATACCTGAAGTAACAGAAGTGGTGGCCGAGGCCGAATAAATAATTTTGAGTGTTGCGTTTTTAAAATGTCCCGCAATTGCGGGACATTTTTGTTGATGGTGGTCAACCGGAAAATTCTTTTATCTTTAAAATCATCTTGCGAGGCAACCGTTTAATACATATCGTAGGGTTACTAATTGTAGCAACAAAACAGGCCCAGTTTAATAATCGTTTATTTTAATGCTGATCATTTTAGTTATTCTTTATCAACAGGCTACATGAAAGCTGGTTTTAATCTTTTTTTACGTAAACATTGGGATGCATTGATTGCTTCGCTTGCGGGCTGCTTGTTCCTGTATTACTTTACACGTCACGGTGGTATTGGCATCTCGCCTGATTCTGTCATGTATGAAACGGTGGCTGTTAATATACGCTATCATTTTTCTTTTACTGATTTTAATGGCCTGCCACTGGTTAATTTCCCCATTGGCTATCCTGCTTTTTTGGCGCTGGTTATGCTTTTTACGGGCAGCACTGTTTTACAGTTTGCGGCTTTGATCAATGGCCTTTTATTTATGGGCGCCATCCTTCTTACCAGTATTATTATAAAGGAACACCGTGAAAGTTCTTCAACCTATAAATTATTATTTCTCTCCCTGCTGGCATGCAGCCCCTGTTTGCTGGAAGTATATTCCATGCTATGGTCCGAAACGTTGTTTATTTTTTTAGTTACGCTCTTTATCATTTGCGCTTTGTATTATGCCAGGTCTCATAGTAATTCTCATCTATTGCTAATGGCGTTAGTGGCAGCGTTGGCTTTGGTTACGCGTTATGCCGGCGTTGTATTATTAGCAACAGGAGGATGCATGATAATTTTTGACGCTGAGCTGGAGAAGCGAAAAAAAGCAAAACACTTTTTTGTATTCACAGTTATGAGCACTTCGCTGCTGCTGATAAATCTGATGAGAAACAGTATGGCAGCAGATAACCTGACCGGTATAC
>JBBRHM010000159.1:0-7363 GCA_038222655.1 Chitinophagales bacterium
ATATTTACCTGGCTTGTTGGCTATTCCAGTTTGCTGGGCCCTGTTGGTGGCATCATGATCGTTGATTATTATTTTATCAGAAAACAACAACTGATCACCGCGGATCTTTATAGCCCTAAGGGTTTGTATAGCTTTACCCATGGTTTTAACCCTGCAGCAATCATTGCCTTGCTCGCCGGTATTTTACCCAATATACCCGGATTTTTAACCACGATTAAACTAATCAGTATGGATGCAGTACCCCACTGGCTATCGCAGCTGTATAATTATGCATGGTTTGTAGGATTCGGTATGAGTGCACTGGTATATGGATTATTGATGAAGAGAAAATAAGTATATTGAATGTTGGCTGTAGACAGTGATAGAAGCAATCAAATCATTCAACATTCAAAAGGCAACATTCAAAAATTATACAAAATGAGTGTTTTAATTAAAAACGGAAGAATCATTACCGCAACAGATAATTATATCGCTGATATTTTTATTGAAGGCGAAACCATATCCACCATTGGAAAAAAACTTTTGGTAAAGGCAGATACGGAAATAGACGCAACGGGCAAATTAGTGATGCCAGGTGGTATCGATCCGCATGTGCATCTGGATATGCCTTTTATGGGCACTTATTCCAGCGATAATTACGAAACCGGCACCCGTGCCGCTTTATTTGGAGGTACCACAACCGTAATAGATTTTATTCTTCAAAAACAAGGCAACAGCTTACATTCCGCGCTTGATGAATGGAACAGCCGGGCCAATGGCAATGCCGTCGGTGATTATAGTTTTCATTTGGCCGTGACTGATTTTAATGACCATACCAAAAAAGAGATACAGGAAATTATAGAACAGGAAGGCATCACTTCTTTCAAAACCTTTATGGCGTATAAAGGTGCGTTGATGATTGATGACAGTCAGATGATAGGACTGATGCAGGAAGTAAAAAAACACGGGGGGCTTATCAATGTTCATGCAACGAATGGGGATATGATTGATTACCTGATTGCAAAACACAGAGCCGAAGGAAAATTATCACCGCTATATCATTATCTGTCACAACCAGAAGTAACGGAAGCTGAAGCCAGTGGCCGTTTTGTGGATATGGCAAATTATACTGGTTGTCCCGGTTATATAGTTCACCTCACCTGTGAGGGCGCATTAAATGCAGTACGCAAGGCTACGGAAAGAAACCAGAAAATATTTGTAGAGACCTGCATCCAGTACCTCATCCTTGATGCTTCCTTATATGAAAATGATTTTGACGGTGCAAAATGGGTAATGAGTCCCCCATTGCGTGAGAAAAAAGACCAGGCAACTTTATGGGCAGGTATTAACCAGGGATTGGTTAACGTGGTTGCCACCGATCATTGTCCATTTATGTGGGAACAGAAGCTACTGGGTAAAAATGATTTTTCGAAAATTCCCAATGGCCACCCTGCCATAGAGAACAGGATGGAACTTTTATTTAGTGAAGGTGTACATAAAGGAAAAATAACACTTAACAAATACGTGGAAGTGGCTTCTACCAATGCAGCCAAAATATTCGGCATGTTTCCTAAAAAAGGAACGATCGCTGTGGGTAGTGATGCAGATATTCTCATTTTAGATCCAAATGAAAAGCATACGCTCACTGCAAAAATCCACCATATGAATGTTGATTATAGTGGGTATGAAGGATGGGAAGTAACCGGCAAAGTAAAAACCGTTTTATTGAGAGGAAAAGTGGTGATAGAAAATAATCGTTGTTTAGTAGAAAAAGGATATGGTCAGTTTATTAAACGTAAAAAAGTATCAGGGATAGTTTAAAGTTATGAGTTTAGAGTTATGAGTTTAGAGTTTAGAGTTATGAGTTTAGAGTTATGAGTGATTTTAAAAATAGTAATAGCATTATTGGAAAGAAGTCTTATGCTTTTGCATTAGAAGTGATCAAACTATATAAATATGTGATTATTGATAAAAAAGAATATGTATTATCGAAATAATTCCTTAGAGCAGGTGCCTCCATCGGGGCCAATGATAATGAAGCATTATCAGCGGAATCGAAAAAGGATTTCATTCATAAACTGGCGATCTCTTTAAAAGAAGCAAAAGAAACCGCTTATTGGCTAAATTTATTAAAGGACAGTGATTATATTGATGCTGAAAGGTTCTTGTCAGCCAATCAATTGTGCAACGAACTTATTAAGATATTGAGTAGTATAATATTAACAACGAAACAAAAATATATAACCAAATCCAACTCATAACTCTAAACTAATAACTCTAAACTAATAACATGCCCAGAATTGTAAAATCAGGATTAATCCAAATGAGTTTACCGAAAACGGAAGGTGAAGGAACCATTGAAGAGATCAAAGAAGCCATGGTACAAAAACATATTCCTTTGATTGAAGAAGCCGGAAAAAAAGGGGTACAGATCCTCTGCTTCCAGGAAATTTTTAATACCCCCTATTTCTGCCCCGGACAGGATAAAAAATGGTATGAGAGTGCCGAGACAGTCCCCGGTCCTACTATTGAACGTATGCAGGTGTATGCAAAAAAATATAACATGGTAATGATCGTACCTGTGTATGAAAAAGAGCAGGCAGGTGTTTTATACAATACTGCCGCAGTGATTGATGCGGATGGAACCTATCTTGGTAAATACCGTAAAAATCATATTCCGCATACCAGTGGATTCTGGGAAAAATTCTTTTTTAAACCTGGTAATCTCGGGTATCCTGTGTTCCAGACTAAATATGCAAAGATTGGTGTGTATATATGTTATGACAGGCATTTTCCGGATGGCGCAAGGTGCCTGGGATTGAATGGGGCCGAAATTGTATACAACCCTTCAGCTACTGTTGCGGGCCTGAGCCAGTACTTATGGAAACTGGAGCAACCTGCACATGCCGCAGCCAATGGTTATTTTATGGGATGCATCAATCGCGTGGGTGAAGAGAAACCCTGGAACCTTGGAAAGTTTTATGGCAGTTCTTATTTTGTTGATCCGCGCGGACAGATTTTTGCGCAGGCATCAGAAGATAAGGATGAATTACTCATCTCCGATTTTGACCTGGATATGATTGAAGAAGTAAGAAGTGTATGGCAATTTTTCCGAGACAGAAGACCAGAGACCTATGGAAAAATTACAGAACTATAATTTATTTTATTGTTGAATTCTAAAGGTTGAATGATTCAGCCATTTAATATTCAACATTGATCATTCAACATTAACATGCTGCGATGTCAATAATTAAGAACCGGTTAACCCCTGAAGAATACCAACATAATTTCAACGACATACATCCGCCCTTTGAAACGCAGGGGGCTGCTCTGGTGGAAGCTAACCGCTGTTTATTCTGTTATGACGCACCTTGTACAAAGAGTTGCCCTACCGGTATCAATGTTCCCAAATTTATTAAGCAGATCACTACGGATAATATCAAAGGATCAGCACATACTATTCTGTCTGCAAATATTATGGGCGGCGGATGCAGCAAAGTTTGCCCGGTTGAAAAATTATGTGAAGGCGCCTGCGTATTTAATCTGATGGATGAAGAAGCTATCCCGATTGCCAAATTACAACGATATTCAGCAGAAAAAGCGATTGAACAAAAATGGAAATTATTTGAGCGGAAACCATCAACAGGCAAAAAAGTAGCCATTGTTGGTGCAGGCCCTGCCGGTTTAAGTTGTGCGCATGTACTGGCCAGAGAAGGCGTTGATGTTACTATTTATGAAAAAGAAAGCAAGGGAGGCGGTCTTATGACCTATGGTATTGCTGCGTATAAAGTAACACCGGAATTCTGCGCAGAAGAAGTGGATTATATTTTATCTATCGGTGGTATAGAAATAAAATATAACCAGGAGTTGGGAAAAAATGTTGCCCTACACGATCTGCAAAAAAATTACGATGCCGTGTATCTTGGCTTTGGGGTAGGCATCGCCAGGCAACTGGATATTAAAGGAGAAGAATTGAATGGCGTAGTTGATGCGATCAGTTTTATTTATGCTATACGCACCAAAGGATATGCAGAAGTGCCTGTTGGTGATAAGGTTGCTGTAATTGGTATGGGTATGACAGCCATTGATGCAGCCACGCAGGCAAAACGTTTGGGGGCAAAAGAAGTAACGCTTGTCTATCGCAGAACACAGGAAGAAATGCCTTGTACAGAAGCGGAACTGACTATTGCCAAATTAGATGGTTGTGAAATTATCTGGCTGGCATCTCCCCATGAAATTAAAGGTAAAGAAGGGAAAGTTACAGAACTTCTCTGCGACCTAATGCAACTTGGCGAACCAGATACCAGTGGAAGACGGGCGCCCGTTGAAACAGGTGAAACCATCAGCCTTTCGGTAGACATGGTAATCAAAGCAGCAGGACAAATTCCTTTCGAAGAATTGATCAGTACCACACAGCTTTCAAATATTAAAGGAAAAATTTCGATAGATGCTTTTTCATCCACCAATATCAAAGGCGTTTTTGCCGGTGGTGATTGTGTGAATGGCGGTAAAGAAGTAGTAGATGCTGTGCAGGCTGGAAAGGATGGGGCGGCGGCTATTATACAGTTTGTTTTTCCCACGCAAAGGCGCTAATGAGCAAAGGCGCAAAGAAAAGACTTTGCGGTAAATACGCTACCGGAAGAAACAAAGCTTTTCTATCTTATTTGCATGTTTACAGAGAATGAAATAGCAAAAAGAGTCGTGGATATTTGTTTTAAGATTCATACGCAGTATGGTCCCGGCTTATTTGAAATTGTATACGAAGAAATACTTTGTTACGAATTGGGAGAAAGAGGGTTATTGTTTTATAGGCAATATCCAATACCACTTGTTCATGAAGACATTAAGATGGAAATCGGATTCAGAGCAGATATTATTGTTTAGAATAAAGTAATTATAGAAGTAAAATCGATCGAAGCATTAGCCTCTGTTCATTACAAACAAGTGCAGACTTATTTGAAGTTAACAGGCTATAAATTAGGATTACTTGTAAATTTTAATGTACATCTTATTAAAGACGGAATCCATAGAATTGTAAACAAATTATAAAAACCTTTGCGTCTTTGCTCCTTGGCGTCTTTGCGTGAAAAAAAAATATCTTATGGCCAACATAACTTCAAATTTCCTCGGTATCAAATCTCCCAATCCTTTCTGGTTGGCGAGCGCCCCTCCTACCGATAAAAAAATAAACGTTTTACGTGCATTCGAAGCCGGTTGGGGCGGGGTGGTTTGGAAAACATTGGGCACGCAGGTTAAGAATGTTTCCTCCCGTTATTCGGCGGTTGATTTTAATGGTACCCGCGTAATGGGTTTTAATAATATAGAATTGATCAGCGACAGGCCGCTCCACCTTAACCTGAAAGAAATTGAAGAATGCATAAAACTTTTTCCCGATCGCGCCATGGTGGTTTCCTTAATGGCAGATAACGACAGGGAAAGCTGGCATGAGCTGATTAAAAAAGTGGAAGACACCGGTGCGCATGGTTTTGAACTCAATTTCGGTTGCCCGCATGGCATGACGGAAAGAGGTATGGGCGCTGCCGTTGGCCAGGATCCGGAAATTGCGAGGATGGTAGTAGAATGGGTAATGGAAAAAGCTACGATCCCTGTTATCACGAAACTCACTCCCAATGTACACTCTCCTGTTCCAACCGGCAAAGCCTGTGTGGAAGCGGGCACGCATGCTTTATCATTAATTAACACCATTCAGTCCGTACCGGGTATTAACCTCGATACACTGGTTCCTAATCCCGCTGTGGCGGGCATGTCTGTATTTGGCGGCTATTGCGGGCCGGCGGTAAAACCGATTGCGTTAAAAATGCTCACCAATATAAGCCAGAATGCAACAACCAGAAAAGTTCCGATATCCGGCATCGGTGGTATCAGCACCTGGAAAGATGCTGTAGAATTTATGTTATTAGGTGCTTCGAATGTGCAGGTCTGCACAGCTGTAATGAAGCATGGATTTCGGATAGTGGAAGACATGTGTGAGGGATTAAATAACTGGATGGATGAAAAAGGATTTCAAAAACTGGAAGATTTTATTGGTAAGTCAGTGGATAAGATTACCCATTGGGAAGACCTGGATATCAACTATCACCATATCGCAAAGATTAACCAGGATAAATGTATTCATTGCGGCTTGTGTTATATTGTTTGTGAAGACACATCGCATCAATCTATCAACCTCGAATATGGCAAGCCTTACAATACCTATACGATTAAAGAAGAAGAATGTGTAGGCTGTAATCTATGCCAGTTAATGTGTCCGGTTAATGATTGTATTACGATGGAAGAACATCGTGTTGCGCCGGAATACCTGAACTGGAAAGATTACCAGCGATTGGGATTACCTTTAAATGATCATTAAACGGCGCCCCCAGCATTTGAAAAATATTTTTTATACAGTACTTTCTATTATTATATCATGAAGATGCAACTATGGTCTATCGGTAAACCCCACGAAGCTTACGCAAAAACAGGTATTGAAGATTTTACCAAACGGATTAATAATTATTTTACAGCCCAATGGCATATCATTCCTTCTCCAAAGAATGCGGCATCATTATCAGAAACCGAACTTAAAAAAGCAGAAGCGCTGATCATACTTTCTCAATTACAAAAAGACGATTATCTTTTATTACTGGATGAGCGTGGCAAACAATTCAGTTCCCCCGAACTGGCACAGTGGCTGCAGCAACGGGCCAATGAAAGTACCAAACGGATTATTTTTTTAATTGGCGGCGCTTTTGGCGTGGATGAAGCTATTATGAACAGAGCCGATACGAGTTGGAGTCTTTCCAGACTTGTATTTCCCCATATGCTGGTTAGGCTATTACTTGCCGAACAGATTTACCGTGCCTGTACCATTCTCCGCAACGAAAAATACCACCACAACTGATAAATATATAAATTGCCTCATGATCACCATAACCCTTGTCATCCTGCTCCTAACCTGTGTCATTTCCTTCACTGCTTTTTCTAACGACAAAATTACACAGGATCTTATTTTTTACCCCCCTGCCATCACCAATCATAACCAGTGGTATCGTTTTATTACCTGTGGTTTTATTCATGCCGATTTTATGCACCTGGCATTTAATATGTATACTTTTTATCTGTTTGGGGATATGGTAGAGCGGGCCTTTATACAGATATTTCCCGACTATGGTAAAACCTTATATGTCATTCTGTATATTGCTGCCTTAATCATTTGCTTGTTGCCAACTTATATGCAACACAAAGATGATTATCATTACCGCAGTCTGGGTGCTTCGGGTGCAGTATCTGCTGTTATTTTTGTAGGTATCTTTTTAAATCCCACCATGGGAATGGGTATTTTTCCTATTCCTTTTCATATACCTGCCTTTATTTTTGGGCCTTT
>JBBRHM010000160.1:0-7333 GCA_038222655.1 Chitinophagales bacterium
CGATCGAGGTTATTCATACTATAGGTTGATAAACAGGATGCCACAACGCCCCCCGGAAACCCCAGTTGAAATTGAATAGTTTCATCTACACCGTCCTTAAACTTTACGTAATCTGTTTTTGTTTCCTGTGCCGTTACCCACACAGGCTCTTCACCAACCATATATCGGGATCCATTTACTGCATAAATGCCAATATCCATCATGGAACCTCCCCCTGCTAATTGTTTATTTAACCGCCATTGGGCGGGATCGCCTATTCTGAAACCACATAGACCCTGGAAAAATTTAATATTCCCAAATGCACCCTCTTTCCGCATACGAATAATATCCAGTGTCTTAGGTTCAAAATGCATCCGGTATCCCACTAATAATTGTACGTTTGCTTTTGCACAGGCTGCAATCATTTCAGCGCCCTCAACCGCATTTAAAGCCATGGGCTTTTCACAGATTACATGTTTACCGGCCTGCGCTACCCTTATTACCTGGTCTTTGTGCAGTCCATTAGGGGTAATCACATATACCGCATCAATATCAGGGTTGTTTTTGATCGCATCAAAATTGTTGTAGTTGTAACAGTTTTTTTCAGGAATGGAATATTTCGCCTGCCAGTCTTTTATTTTAGACGGAGTGCCACTGATAACCCCTACTAACCTGGCTTTTTTACACGATTGCATAGCATCGGCCACGCGTGTACCATAGCTGCCCAGGCCCATAATAGCCACGCGCAAAACGGGGCCATCATAGATATTTTCGTTACTTTCTTCATTTGCCAACCCGAATTTGGGAAGTACAGAAATGGCAAGAGCAGAACCGGTAAGTTTGTGTAAAAAGTTACGGCGAGAATGCATAACTGTTATTTTATAAGTAAGATAAAAGGAATGTTGTAAACAAAATCTACTTCTAATGTAGGCAGTTTTATCCTTTTGTTACCGCACTTCACGGAAAATTATATTTGAAGCAAAAAATAAAGTAAATTAGGGAAGGGACTGCAGAGTGATGCACCTAATTATTGCTGAAGATTTCTTAAATTTTATTAACGATTAATATGAAAACAATTGGCATCATGCACATGCTCCTTGTACAGGATATGGACAGGGCAATTGATTTTTATGAAAAAACTTTTGGTTTTATCACGAAGCAAAAATCTGATTTCTGGACAAACCTTGATTGTGGTCATGGTAAAATTGCCCTCTGCACCTATGGCAATAAAACAGAAAGAAAAGAAACGGTTTTAATTATTGAAGTAGATGATTATAAAGAGGCTGCAGAAAAAATTACTGCCAATGGCGGGCAGGTATTGAAAATTGCAGAACCCTATGAAGGAGCACCCGTGTACAATGTAATAATGATTGATACAGAAAATAACCAACTGGTAGCTTCACAGGTAGTAAATCCTCAATCAGAATAAAATGCAAATACTATCCTCTAAAAGATGAGATTAACTGTTATTTTATTTTTTCAATACTGGCTATAGGATGTATTTCTGCCCAGCCGTTATGACTATCGATAACAAGACTACCGGTTACTTTTACATGATCACCAACATTGGGCAGTTTGATATGATTTATATATCCTTTACAGGTATTTCCCACTTTCTTTAAGCTAATATTATTCATACAAACAGCTTCAATAACAAGGTCGCCTTGTTTTTTCTTAATGTTCCTGTCGGTAAGTATACCTTTCTGACCCTTATCCAGCTTTAAAAGCATGTGTTGATCACCATCTTCATCGGCATTACTTTCTTCTATTACACCTGTAACGGTTTTGCATATTTCCGTAACGGTAAGCCTGTTTCGGTTATATACATATTTCCATAAAGAGGTATCGCAATTACCCGTAAGGTTGCTGCTTTTGGAAGCATTATCCGAAACCGCCATTTCATAATTCTTGTGCTTTTTATGTTTTTTACCTTTATGATCCTGGGCAAAAACAGCTACAACAGTAAGGATACAAACTATGAGGATAGAATACCGGCGGATAAGCATAAGAAATGAATTTAAAGTATAATAGAATATAGGATAGTTTCAGCATGGCCGGGAAGTGCTGAAACTTTAAACATTTTGTTCATGTTTACTCCCAATTAAATCTAAGATGGATTAATGACATCCTGTATGGCCAAGGAACCAATAAAGAATTACAAAAACTACAATGGTTCCCAGACAACCACCTCCAAGTTTGGAGGCGCCCCAGCCTGCAAGTAATGCGCGTAACCAGTTTGGCATTATTTATAAAATTTATGGTTCAAAAAATAGGAAAAATATTTACCCTAACTAGAATGATTTTCTTAAAGGTTCATAAGCCATTTTAACCACCTATTCACTTACCCTTTTTTACCATTTTGGCTACTGAATTTTAGTTTGCTTTATGAATAATAAAGTTGCTGTATTTAATTTGCCTGTGTATTACATAATATTTGTAAACATTTACATTATTCTCACATTGCTCTGCTCATTTAAAGCACGTATGTTTAAATATAGCCATACTTTTTTCTATTTTACACTTTCTTTGATTTTCATAGCTTATAAAATTACAGGCCGTAATGTGACAAATAGATTAGGCTTTCAGGCTAAATCGTTTGAAAGATTCTTTAGTGATAATGCGGCAATTCTCACCCATTTCGTCCAGACTGCAACGCATAATTTTGAGGTTGAAGGGCAACCCGGCTTTTGTTTCCATTAATTCAAGGTACAACATATCATATTCGGTTACGTCCCCCGATCCTTCCAGTTGTTCAAAAAGAGAATAGGCGAAATCACGATCATTTCCAAGCCAGAAACGGGCATAATTTTCTAGGCCCCAGGGCGTCCTTAAATGCAGGATAATATAAAATACCGTTTCCATACAATGTATTTTACAAAGCAGGTGCCAAAGCCATTTCTTAATGACATTTTTACAATTCAGCAGAGAAAAACATAGGCTTTTTCAGTGATACAGTGACACATTTTCACTTGCATTTACGGGTACCGGAATTGTTGTAAAAAGATACAGAAACTGGGGTAGTAAGATTTTATAAGTTTTCAGTTAAATCAGCAAATGAATGCATCCCTTCGCTATCCATCATAATACCACGAACCCAAACCTTGATAAAACTATTGAAGTAGTAAAAAGATTAGCAGGCAAGAGACAAAACAAGATCCTTTAAAATTTGAGGTATAAAATTGATTATTTTTATCCTGGTAGAACTAAAATTAATTACTTTTAGTTGCTATAGCATGAACTCCAATATCCAGCACAACTAGTCGAAAGAAGTTAGTAAAAGATTGATTTTTATTGAGGAGTGGCTTCTTGCCGTTTCCCTTACCTAATATTTCTTACTATGTATGCTTAACCCGTTTTCAGGTAAATAACGGAAGAATTAACATGTTTAACCCCCCAGCAAGATGAATCAAAAACAGGTACTCCAAACTCAATACATACCTACTTCTGAATTTTATAGTCAGGTAATAGATAGCTTACAGGATTATTCAATTTTTACTGTTGATACTGATTTACGTATTAACAGCTGGAATTCGGGAGCTGCTAAAATATTTCAATATGAAACAGAAGAGATTATTGGTGAACACTTTGAAATAATTTTTTCAGAAGAGGATAAAAAAGCCGGGATACCGCAACTGGAAATTGATACCGCCTTACACGAAGGAAGAGCGCTGGATAACAGATGGCATATTTGCAAAGATGGAAGCATGTTTTATGCGTATGGGGTGGTTTTTCCGCTTATTGGTATAGAGGGGGCTAGATTGGGGTACGTAAAAATACTGAAAGACTTAACTGAACAAAAAAAATCGCAGGACGCTGCCAACAAATATTTGCAGGAACTGGAAGACCTTAACACACACAAGGAAAATGTATTGTCTATTCTTTCGCATGATCTTAGAAGTCCATTGGCTGGAATTATTGGAATGATTGAATATTTGCAATCAGACTTTGATAAAATTGAGCCGGAAGATGCAAAAGAAATGCTCAGTCTTATTCATAAGTCAGCGAAAGATGAATTAAACATGTTAGATTATCTGGTAGAATGGGCAAGGATAAAATATGCTTCAGAAGCCTTTACACCATCGCAAACCGAACTCTTTCCCTATGTAGAGAAGGTTTTTGCTACTTTAAAAGAAGTTGCTGCTGGAAAGGAAATAATCCTGTATAATAAAATCGAAGAAGAGAAAACTGTGTTTGCGGATAAAAAAATGTTACTCTCCATTTTACAAAACCTTGTATCCAATGCTTTACAACATACACCGAATGGAGGTAAAATTGTTGTTAGCGCAAAAACTAAAGAAGATAAACTAATTATTGAGGTTAAGGATACCGGCTATGGAATGTCACAGGAAATATTGGAAAAACTTTTTACACCTCAGCTGAATACACTTTTAAAAGCCCGGGAAAATAAAAAGGGCGCAGGTATAGGGTTACTATTAGTAAAAGGTTTTTTAGAAAAAAATTCCGGAGAAATATGGGTAGAAAGTACAGAGGGCGTAGGGTCATCTTTTTATTTTACACTTCCCATAAACAAGCCTTCCGATGAAATAGATAGTACCAATAAAATTGAACTTACCGCCTGACTACCTTCACATCCATAAGCCAAAAAAATAAGTTGGCTTATGGAATATCGAATTCATACGAGAATTATTTATAAAAATTTTCAAGTAATGATGCTAAGTAGTAATGAAACAACTTAACCGCTTTGTGTCTTTGTGTAAGAAAATATGTTTTTTAGAGTCTGTGACTTTAGGTATTGCAGACACAATGAAAACAATCTTTACTTTCCGATACAGAAAGTTACTTAGGCTGATTATAGTGGGTTACAGCGAAATTAGTGACAGAATAGTAACAGGTTTCGACTAAATCATTAGTTATTCTTAACTATTAATAAATGACTCCAACTGTTCAATAATAAAATAAGTAGCGGGTGGCGATCCGTAACTACAATGTGCATCTATCCAATCTTCAAAATAGGGATTAGCCATGAGATTCGTAAACTCATTCCGTAGATATTTGTTCACTTCATTTTGTGCATTCTCCATATCATTCCATATTGATCTGCGGTTTTCAAAAACATAAACAATATCCTCAAAGTCTGTACTTGTCCTTCCGTCATTTTTACCCCTCCCCTTAAAGGCTTCTAATTTGGATGCAATAAAATAAGTCACATCAAATATTTTGATTGTCTCATCGTCAATTACATAGTCAATCGCATTTTGAAAACCATCAGGATACCATCGGTTGCTAAAATTCAATACGTTTTCACCCGTTGGCATAACATCCACAATGACTCCTTGAATCTTATACCGACAAATAATACCAGAATCAATATCATTTTCAAAACCCATTGATCTTAATCGTTCATCTATGACTGCATAATCTTTATATGACAACAACTCTATTATAATGTCAACATCATTCGTTGGTCGAACTTCTTCAGCCATACGATCTACATATAACGACGATGTGGCTCCTCCTACGAAAACAACCTCATTTTTTAGGCTACCCAACGCATTGTATACCGCCTTAATTCTAAGCAGGTTGTTCCTGTGGCT
The DNA here is from genome assembly GCA_038222655.1 of Chitinophagales bacterium. Classification (GTDB taxonomy): domain Bacteria; phylum Bacteroidota; class Bacteroidia; order Chitinophagales; family Chitinophagaceae; genus Sediminibacterium. The sequence continues at coordinate 5,535 of JBBRHM010000160.1, forward strand.
CATGTAATATAATTTTTCGTAATTCAGCAATAGCAACTTCCAATTCCCGAGTTCGTCCAACCCTGATAACATCTACCAATGCCAATAATTTATATAGTTCTTCGTCCTCCTTTACAGCTTTAACCTGATTTGGATATAAAGGTTCAATAGCAAATCCTCTCATTTCACCAGAAAAATCAGGCCATACATAAATCAAATCCGAATCAAAAGATGATTTCATAAATGGGTGACCATGAGCTGTCGGTATACCATTCACCATTGCACCAGGCGCCTGAGGAAAAACATAATGTAATCCATGTTCAAGGAACTCAAACAGTCCCATTCGGTTAACTCTTTTCTTATTAAAATCGATCAAGCCTGCCAAATGATTCCGATTCAGTGCTTCGGACACTTCAGAACCGCTAATGAATAATGACTGCGCCAAATCTTTGTTTTGCCACTGCTTTTTGCCGAGAGCCACTATCTTCAATAAGAGTACTATGTCTTGGGGGCGCATCCCATTATGTTTTCTCATAGTATAAAAATATGCATTTATTTCGCAATTCGCGTATTGCAAATTGAGAATTATGCATAATTTACCCTTATTTTATTCTTATTTTATCTATAAGTGGTTTACACTGACCTGCAATTAAATATCATATTTAAGATTTTACCATTTTTCTTAAACAAGAAGATTTTAATTATCGATTTTCCCAATTTTTCTAAATAGGCTCTCATTATTAAGAGAATATAACTCTCAAATTTGCCTTATCTACTATTGGCCAATAAATCATCTGAGGCCTCGACTGTGGGGTCGTACCAGTCGGCTTTTTGCTTAGCCCAGAGTAACCATTTATCAAATGCCACTCGTTTGGGATTATCAAATGCTACATTTCGTTCTATTGTATGTAAATAGGTTCTGAGTATCTGAGAATTATGCCAGCGGTGCGCTTCGTCCAAAAGTGCATTAAAGTCCCGCAATTCCTTCGCTTTTCGTTCTTCCGTCTCTTTCTCTTTAGACCTCTCTGCTTCATATACCTGCATTCGCAAATGATTTTCCTCTTGAATTATAAACAAAGGAAACTACTGCTACTTCCCGATACAGAAAGTGACTTGGGTTGATTCTAGTGGGTTACAGGGAAATTAGTGACAGAATAGTAACGGTTTTGACCGGCAATATCAAGAACCGTAATGGCCTACTTAGCGTGTTTTAAGCGCTTCAGGAAACTAGTTTTCTTGGTTTTATTAAGTAATGCAGTATTTCTTCCCTTTTGCATAGCATTCATTAAGGCAGCATGCTCCTTAGCTTCGGAATGAAGCACAGGAATAGTAAAGTTTGCATCTTCATATGCCTTTACAATACTTGTATACTTATTAAGTGACAATTTTTCTTTAGCTGAAAGATTATCGAAACCACCTTTCTGGGTAGCAAGACTTAACAAATCGAACATTTTTGATTCGGCTACCGCAAATTCTTTTTTAGTTATTAGAGTGTTCATCTTTATACAATCATATTCTTTATGTGTTCCAGTTATCACATACTATACCAAATTATTCATCACTACTTAAACAATTAGTAGAAAAGGCCTAGCCGGATATTTCGATCAATAACTCGTTGGGAGTATAAACCGGCAATACGGGAATGCCTTGCTTTTGCAACTGCTTGTCGCGTGATATGAAATAATCCAGCTTATGGTGTACTGCCGTATAGTACTGCAAAGCATCTTCAATGTCATTTATTTTTGAATGAAGGGCATTCAAAACAATTTCATGTGGCAGATCAATTACTGTTACATCTGCCATAAGGGTTAACAGCAATT
>JBBRHM010000161.1:0-7278 GCA_038222655.1 Chitinophagales bacterium
AGTAACGGGTGCTGCACAAACAGCTATTACAACAGTTGGACCATTGTCATATGTAAGTGTAACGGGAACAGATCAGGCCACACCATTCAGCGGGGCGTTCTGAGGTAATGCTGCTACGGCAACCACTGCACAAACAGTGACCAATGCGGCACAACCGGCTATTACATCAGTAGGAACCCTAAGTGGTCTTACCGTAACAGCACCAATTAATGGAAGTGTAACGGGATCTGCTGCTACAGTAACGGGTGCTGCACAAACGGCTATCACATCAGTAGGAACTTTAAGCGGTCTTACGGTAACAGCGCCAATTAATGGAAGTGTAACGGGATCTGCTGCTTCAGTAACGGGTGCTGCACAAACAGCTATTACATCAGTAGGAACTTTAAGCGGTCTTACCGTAACAGCACCAATTAATGGAAGTGTAACGGGATCTGCTGCTACAGTAACGGGTTCTGCACAAACGGCTATCACATCAGTAGGAACTTTAAGTGGTCTTACGGTAACAGCGCCAATTAATGGAAGTGTAACAGGATCTGCTGCTACAGTAACGGGTGCAGCACAACCTGCCATCACTTCCGTGGGTACACTTTCAGGATTAACTGTATCTGGTACAGTAATCGCGGCCACTGTTTCTGCTACAACATTTTTAGGGGTTACTGCTATTCAAAATGTAGTGTCCATTTCAACAGTTGGTTCAGGAACTTATACAGTTCCTGCCGGTGTATATTCCATTGAAGTAACCGTAGTTGGAGGTGGAGGTGGGGGAGGTGGTGTGGCTTTGCCCGGCACAAATGGTCATTCGGGTGCTGGTGCCGGAGGCGGTGCAGGGGGTATGGTAATACACGCTTACTCTACGTCTCCCGGGGCGCAATTTACCTATACTGTAGGCAACTCTGGAGCGGGAGGTGTAACAGCTACTTTTATTGGATCGTCGGGTGGTCAAAGTTTATTCAATAGCGGTGCGCTGATAGCAGGTGGTGGTAGTGGGGGTGCTACCATGACTCCAGCGCTAACCGCTGGAACTACCGCAACAGGAGGTGCCGGCGGAACTGCATCAGGCGGAGATCTTAATTTACCCGGTGCGACAGGGCGTGATGGAATCAGGGCGCAAAGCAGTGCTACGATAATTGTTGCTATTAGCGGTCTCGGTGCCAACTCCCGATTTGGCGATGGTGGAGCTTACCGTATGGCAACTCTAACGAATACAGCAGTGAACGGTGATACTGCCGGCGGTTTTGGGGCCGGCGGCGGAGGCGGTGTCGCATCAAGGATTAGTGGAGCATCTTCAGCCGCCAACGGTGGCGCTGGTTCAAGTGGGATCATCATAATAAGAGAGTATCGTTAACCCAAACTGATAGAGTTTTATAAAGTATATTGAACCTTTGAATAGTTCGCACTGTAGAATTAATACAGGTAACCCTGGTAAAATAGGCTGCCTCCTTTTATGGAATAGCATCAATGAATTAATTTTGTGTTCATTTATTAGTGAGTAAATGAAAAACTAACTGTCATTGTTTTATTATTTTGCAGTGTTGGTCTTGCCACATAACACATCTCTGCCGGGCAGGTGGATTTACGTATCTTTAGATACTCTAAAAAAGAAGTCATCATGAAAAAATCAATCCTGCTTGCCGCCTGCTTTGCACTCCTGGCATATACCGGTTTTGCACAAAAATCTACACAACCCAAATCCACCCCGCAGGAAGATACCATCCAATACAGCCTCGGCGTATACATGATGCAGCAGTTACTGGCTAAAACAGGGTACACCGTTAATGATCCGGTACTTTTCAAAAAAGCTATCGACGATGTTATGCTGGGCAAAAAATTAATGGTAAACCCTGCTACAACAGAAGCCCGTTTACTGGCCTACCAGAAAACTTACCGCGAGCAAAGAGGGCGCCAGTTGGAAGCATTGTTATTCGCTAAAATAAAAGGTCAGCCAGGCTTTACCGCTCTGCCAAGTGGTGTTAATTATGCCATGGTTAAAGCAGGGCAGGGCATTCGTCCCACTGCAAAAGATACCATCATACTAAATGTAACCAGTACCCTTGCCGATGGAACGGTGATTGAAGATGCCAATACATCAAAACAATCTTATATGGCCATTGCCGGCGAAATGATACCCGGCCTCCGTGAGGTTTTGTACCGCATGCAGGAAGGCAGTATCAGCAGGGTAATTGTTCCGGCCTCACAGGCCTATGGTTCTCAGGGAACGGCCACCATACCCCCAAATTCTGCCTTAATCTATGATATTGCCCTGGTAAGCGTTAAGCAACCGAGGTAAATTTTTTTAAAGTCTCACGTTAAAAATTAGTGCGCCTTTGTGCCTTTGTGTGAAAAAATTCCACCAAGGCACAAAGGCGCAAATGTTTCTAATTGCTACCAACAACCCCAAACTCCAATCCTCATTAATTTAATCTTTTTTAAACGGTTATCCAATCGGTATAATTCCTACCTTTGCCGCTCGAAAAATTTTGGGATTCGTTTCCCAATACAAACTAAAAAACAAGAACCTTTATGGCGGACTTGAAACTACAACGCAATTTTGGAATTGCCGCTCACATTGATGCAGGTAAAACCACCACCACCGAGCGAATCCTGCGCTATACCGGAATGATCCACAAAATTGGGGAAGTGCATGATGGTGCTGCTACCACAGACTGGATGGAACAGGAGAAAGAGAGAGGTATTACCATTACCTCAGCCGCCGTTAGCTGCGAATGGAAATTTCCTACCAATAAGGGTGTGGAAGATGCCAATACAAAATCGTATTATTTTAATATCATTGATACCCCCGGCCACGTAGATTTTACCGTTGAGGTAGAACGTTCTATGCGTGTATTGGATGGTTTGATCGCGTTGTTTTCTGCGGTAGATGGAGTAGAACCCCAGTCTGAAACCGTTTGGCGCCAGGCTAACCGTTACAAAGTTCCCCGTATTGGTTTCGTTAACAAAATGGACCGTTCCGGTGCTGATTTTTTAATGGTGGTAGCACAAATAAAAGAAATGCTGGGCGCCAATGCCGTGCCCTTACAATTACCTATCGGTGCAGAAGATGATTTTATTGGTGTGGTGGATCTGATAACCATGAAAGGTGTGATCTGGGATATGGCAACCGAAGGAATGACTTTTAAAGAAATTCCTGTTCCGGAAGATATGGTAGAAGAAGCCAATGAGTGGAGAGCAAAATTAATTGAAGCCGTTGCAGAGTATGACGATAAGTTGTTGGAGAAATTCTTCGACAATCCGGATAGTATTTCTCATGAAGAAGTACATGAGGCAATCCGTAAAGCTTGTATCGATTTAAGTATCGTTCCCATGATGTGCGGATCTTCTTTCAAAAACAAAGGTGTTCAAACTGCATTAGATGCCGTTTGCCGTTACCTACCCAGTCCCTTAGATTTGGAAGATACAGTAGGTACCGATCCTGATACAGGTGCAAGCATTACACGTAAGCCAGATGCCAAAGAGCCATTTTCTGCCCTGGCTTTTAAAATTATGACCGATCCTTTTGTGGGTCGTTTGGCGTTCTTCAGGTGTTACTCCGGTCATTTAGATTCCGGTTCTTATGTATTGAATGTAAGAAGTGGAAAAAAAGAGCGGATCAGTCGTATCATGAAAATGTTTGCCAACAAACAAAACCCTATTGATTTTATTGAGGCAGGAGATATTGCTGCAGCCGTAGGTTTTAAAGAAATCAAAACCGGAGATACTTTGTGCGATGAAAAACATCCCATCGCTTATGAGAACATGTTTATACCCGAACCGGTTATCTCTGTAGCTGTTGAACCTAAAACACAGGTTGACGTTGATAAAATGGGAATGGCCATTGCCAAACTGGTAGAAGAAGATCCAACATTACGTGTAAAAACGGATGAAGATACAGGACAGACAATATTATCAGGGATGGGCGAGTTACACCTCGAGATCATCGTTGATCGTATGCGTCGTGAGTTTAAAGTAGAAATTAACCAGGGTAATCCTCAGGTTGCCTATAAAGAAGCCTTTGCCAACACTATTGAACACCGCGAAGTATTGAAAAAGCAGTCAGGTGGTCGTGGTAAGTTTGCCGATATTTATTTTGATATTGGTCCCGCAGATGCAGAATGGTTAGCAGAAAACCCTGGAAAGCATTTTCAGTTTAAGAATGACATTTTTGGAGGATCTATTCCAAAAGAATTTCACCAGGCAATTCAGAAAGGTTTTGAAACTTCTATGGGAACAGGTGTATTGGCTGCATATCCGGTAGAGAGCATGAAAGTGCGCATATTTGATGGTAGCTACCACCAGGTGGATTCTGATTCAATGTCGTTTGAATTATGTGCCAAATCTGCATTCCGTGAAGCAGGCCGTAAAGCAAAGCCTACTTTATTAGAACCCATAATGAGAGTGGAAGTTGTAACACCAGACCAATATATGGGAGACGTTACGGGTGACCTAAACCGTCGTCGTGGTATGTTAGAAGGAATGGACAGCCGTGGTAATTTACAGGTTATCAAAGCAAAAGTTCCTTTGAGTGAGATGTTTGGTTATGTAACACAACTTCGTTCATTGTCATCAGGTCGTGCCACGTCAACTATGGAGTTTAGTCATTATGCTCCAGCGCCTACTAATATCGCTGAAGAAGTGATTGCCAAGAGTAAGGGTAAGGTAAAAGTGGAAGATTAATAAGAAGTAGTATCGATGGACCATCGTCCATGGTCAATCAAAAAATATAAGAGCCCTGTTCTGTTTGGAACGGGGCTTTTTGTGTGCGATGTGAATGGTGAGTGGGCAGTGGTGAGTAGGCAGTAGGCAGTGGTGAGGGGGTAAAGTTGGTAATCAGTAATATAAATCCTGACATACTCACCACTCACCACTCACTACTCACCACTCACTACTCACTACTCACCACTGCCCACTCACCAAAACGCTTATTTGCAATTAGCCTTAAGTATCGCATCTGCTTCTTTGTATCCTTTCGAACTGGCTATGCGCATTAGGTTACAGCCTTCTTCTCTTTTGCCCAGGTTGTATAAAGCAACTCCTTTAAAATACTCACTTTTACCATCTCGAGAAGTATTCAGGGCCAGCACTTTATTAAAATAAAAAAGTGACTTCTGGTACTCGCCCATATTGAAATAGGCTACGCCTGCATTTTCATAAATCACATAATTGCCCGGTGTAATTTCGGCAGCTTTGGCAAAGTTTCGGGCAGCAGTCATATAATCTTCTTTGTTAGCGGGAGGGGCAACCGTTCGGGCTTTATTAAAAGCTGCGATCCCGGCATCATAGTAGATTTGTGCTTTGGCAAAATCTACCACAGGCCCTTTGGCAATTACGCCCGGCGACCTTTCCATAAACTGCAGGATCTCTGCTTTTCTGCTGGTAAGAAGAGAATCATTGGGAAATAAATGAAGCCCGCTATCAGCCACCGCCAGTAATGACTGTGTGCCTTTACCCTTTGCATTCAGCATTGCGGTTAGGTATAAATTCCATCCAAAGGGAGAAGAGCGGTAAATATTATATTCCTTAAAAGCTTTTAGCATGGAAGCCGTATCTTTTGTTTTAGCCAGTATGGCCATCAACGTTTGGTAATACGTTCTTGCGCGGGGTCTTGTATAAAAAGCTTTGGAAGCATTTATATAAGCGCTATCGAAGTTGCCCAAATGGTAAAATACATTGGCTTTTATAAATTCACTGTAAGCAATTACGGGGTTGGCGCTGATGGCCCTGTTCAGCAGAACAAGGGCTTCCGGGTATTTTCCTGCTTCATTCAAATACCTGCCTTTAATGGCCTCCAAAGGTTGCGCCGATGCAGACAGATTGGGAATAGCGGGTAATAAAGGAAATATTTCGGTCCATTTGAGTTTCATGGGTTCATTCTCCATGTCAGGAATAATAATCCGTTGTGCAACCAATGATTTATGGGTGAGATACGTTATATAAGTAGCCGGCATTAGTAATAGTATGGCGGTAAGACCGAAAACAGATTTTAGGATGGATGTTTTACCGCCTGGTGCTGCTTCCTGTTTATAGTTGGAATACACTTTACTATACGCGGTTACCTGTAAGGCAACTATTAAAGCAAAAAGAATTTGGCTGATGGGCCGTTCCAGGGGAAAATTAAAGAATGCATCTATCGAGTATCCTACAAAAGCAAGGAAAGAGAAAAAAGACATAAATTTTGTGTCCTCATCTGCGTTTGATTTGTATACACGGATCATAAAAAACAGCATGCAAATAAAGAGACTGAGATATAATAAGCCCCCCGGTAAGCCCAATTCGGCAAAGGTTTCCACAAAATCGTTGTGAGAATGAACAGGAACTACCAGGTCATCAGTAAAGGCTTTTTGGTAGGGTATGGAGGCTATTTTCCAGTTACCGATGCCACAGCCGATGATGGGATGGTGTTTGGTATAATCAATAGCATGCAGCCATAGCCTGATTCTTATATAATTACCTTCATTAGAAATAGATGCAATAGATCCCAATCTATCTGTTACCGTACCATAGCCACCTTTCCCCTCTTCCAGATTTTTAACATTGGTTAATTCAATTTGCGAAATAAGAAATGCGGCTAGTATGGGGATAAGAATATAGCTGATGCGATATAAAGTTTGCTCCAATCGCTTTTCTTTTATATAGCTGAGTATAGAATAAGCAATATAAAAAATGATGATTAATAACAAGCTGATATAGGAGGCTCTTGCGTTAACAATAAACAGGGTCAAAGTACCCAACAACAAAATCGGAATATTTAATAGCCTGCCCCATAACCGTGAAGTATGTAAGCAATAGATAACAAATGGAATTTTAACAACAAGGTCCGCAGCAAAAATATTTTTATTGCCAGTAGTTCCTTTCAGATTTAAGATCAATTGATCCATTGGTAAGTTTCCAACGCCATCTAAAAATTCTTTTAGTGTTGAAATGGATTCCGCAAGCAATATCAATCCCAGTAACTGCGCAATCCATTTGAACAAATCAATGCGTCTATTTAATATAATTGAGATATTGAAATAAGCGATGATGGTAGCAATCAGGCGAACATAACATACCCAGGCTTCTGTAGGATTGATAGCTGTAAAAGTGGAGAGGCCGGCTAAAACAAAAAAAGCAATATATAATTTTGAAAATATGTTTTTAAATATGACTCCCGTTACTATATCATATTCATTCCTCCTCGAAAGAAGGAAGATGATTACCATAAGGTCTACCAGTACCACAAAAAACCATTGCGGACCCATGGCATCATAAGCGTCGAAATTTCCAATAAAATGTACACCCAGGTAA
>JBBRHM010000162.1:0-7278 GCA_038222655.1 Chitinophagales bacterium
TTTGGGCCATTGAATATTCCTTTTAGTTATGTTAAAAAACGAGCACAAATGTAATGTTTTATGGGATGTAAGGATACATCCAAACATTGGTATAGTTTTTTACGTATCTGGGATATGAAATTATTGTCTGTTATACCTATTTTAATTGTTTCTGCTTGTAATCTTTTTTCGGCTTCGGGATGCACAAAACAGCAACAGGCACAGCCAATAATCCCGGATAGCCTGTCTAAGTCTTACCTGGCTTTGGGTGACTCCTATACTATTGGTGAATCAGTAGCGGTAAATGAAAGGTTTCCATCGCAGACTGTTGCGTTGTTAAAAAGCCATGGCATACAGGCGGCGGACCCAGCATATATTGCCCGCACCGGTTGGACAACAGCCAACCTGCAGGATGCAATCAGTAAAACAAATCTTAAATCCAGTTATGATCTGGTAAGCCTCTTAATAGGTGTGAATGATCAATACCAGGGAATGGATACTTCCGGCTACCGGATACGCTTTACGCAATTACTTCAAAAAGCCATTCAATTATCCGGCAACAGGATAACACATGTTTTCGTTGTATCTATACCGGATTATGGCGTTACCCCTTTTGGTGGGGGATCTACCAAAATCAGTAAGGAAATTGATTTTTTTAATGCGATTAATAAACAGGTGACCCTGTCATACCAGGTAAGTTATATTGATATTACTCCCATAAGCCGTGAAGCTGCGAATGACCAGTCTTTAACTGCAGGTGATGGTTTGCATCCTTCCGGAAAACAATATCAGCGCTGGGCAGAAAAATTAGAAGCCGCTATGCTGGCTATAATAAAATAAAATAGGCTTCTTTTTTTTGTTCTTATCGTATTGATGTTTTTATACTTAGAGGTTCACAATCAAAACCGGAATAACCAATGCATGCCGGACATCTTCTATCGTTTCACCAAAAATATAATCTTTCAAGCCCGAATGTCGGTGGGCGCCCATCACCAGCATATCAGCTTTGGACTCTTTAACAATGCGGATAATTTCTTTTACACGGTTGCGATAACCCAAAGCAAATTCAACCGTGTATCCTAGTTTCTGCAATTGCAGTGCATAATTTTCAAGACGCTCTTTATCCTTTCGGGTTTCATCATCATCGCTTGCTTCTCCCAGTAATCTTGCTGATACACTTTCAACCACATGCAATAAAATATAGGTAACGGAAACATGGCCCTGCGCAATTGCATATGCAATCAGCTTTTCATCATAAGCGGAAAAATCAAGAGACACTGCTATACGGCTGGTTTTCTTTACTACCAGGTTCTGCAAGGTGATAGTTTCTCCATGCATGGTAGCTCTTTGTTTCAACCGGTGTTTCTTAATCAATGGTAAAAAAGTCATCACCAGAAACAAACTTACAAAAGCGATGAGGCCTACAACCAGTAACAATAGCCAATACCAGGCTGCACCAGAAGCAAATACTTTAAGGGTTTCCTCTCCTACCAGTTTTACATTCAGAAAAACCAGTATCAGCGCAACCAACCAGGCGGCTACTTTTACATAGGTTTTAATGGCGAACTCTCCCATGGTTTGTTTATCGCTTACAAAATGAATTAAGGGTATCACTGCAAAGCCTAATTGAAGACTCAATATCACCTGGCTAAAGACCAGGAGATCATCTACTTTTTCTTCTCCATATAAAAGTATTACGAGTACTGCAGGAATAATCGCAATCAAGCGGGTCATCAATCTACGTAACCATGGATTGATACGTAACTGCAAATATCCTTCCATTACTATCTGACCGGCCAGTGTACCTGTAAGCGTAGAACTCTGGCCCGCCGCAATCAATGCTATCGCAAATAATATAGGTGCCATTTTACTGCCGAGCAGTGGTTGTAACAACTGGTGCGCATCCTGTATTCTGGCAACCCCTGTATTACCGGAGGAAAAAAATACACTGGCTGCCAGAATCAGTATGGCCGCATTTACAAAAAATGCGGCATTTAAGGCAATGGTACTGTCTATCAGGTTATACTTAATGGCGCGTCGTATATCTTTTGTATCACTCGATATTTTTCTTGTCTGCACCAATGCCGAATGCAGGTAAAGATTATGTGGCATAACCGTTGCACCGATAATGCCTACCGCTATATACAAAGCTTGGTTATTCAACGCTGAGGGAACAAAACCTTTTACCACTTCACCCAGGTTGGGTTTGGCAATAATGATTTCAATTAAAAAAGAACAACCAATAATTAATACCAGCGCAATAATAAAGGCTTCCATTTTACGTATGCCATAGCGTTGTAATAAAAGAAAAAGAAAAGTATCCAGTACCGTGATTACTGTACCCCATATAAGCGGCAAGCCTGTTAGCAGGTAAATACCAATGGCCATGCCTAATACCTCTGCCAGGTCGCAGGCTGCTATGGCCAGCTCTGCCAGAATATATAAACAGAAGTTTACCAATGGCGGATACGCTTCCCGGTTAGCCTGTGCCAGGTCTCTTCTTCTTACAATACCTAACCTTGCACTGAGGCTTTGTAACAGGAGCGCCATCAGGTTGCTCATCAATAAAATCCATATTAGCTGGTAACCGAATTTGGCACCACCCTGCAAATCAGTGGCCCAGTTACCCGGGTCCATATACCCAACACTTACCAGATAGGCAGGACCCAGATACGCGAGAATTCTACGCCATCCTTTTCGCGGCGAGGTAGTATCCACCGTTTCATGTACATCACTTAAAGAATGATCACTATGAGACCGCAACATCATATTATACTGGTTTTACAAATAATGCCTGCGCCAGTTGCTGGCTGATAGTAAATGAATTCTGGTTCTTTATTTTGATTTCGATGGAATGATCAAAGTTAAATTTTCTTTTTACCTCCAGTTTTGTGGCGATACCAATATGTTTATGTTTTAATAATTCAAGCAATTCCGTCGATTGACTGCCAACGCCGGTAACTTCGGCCATTTTATTAATGGGCAGATCAATCAGGTTAACATGTTGTTGCACAATCATTTTGCCGTGACTATCCGGTATAGGATCTCCATGCGGATCAAATTTGGGATGCCCCAGGAAAGCATCTAATTTTTCCACTAATTTTTTACTGCTGATATGTTCGAGCTCTTCAGCAACCTCATGCACTTCATCCCAACCAAACTGCAAAGTGTCAACTAAAAAATATTCCCATAGCCTGTGTTTACGAACAATGGCCAGGGCCAGTTTTTTTCCTTCACTATTTAACCGAACACCTTTATAACGTTCATAACTTAGCAGCTTCTTTACTTTTAGTTTTTTAAGCATATCCGTAACAGATGCGGGCTTGGTATGAAGCATGGCGGCCAGTTCATTGGTAGACACATTCCCATCTTCCTGCTGAAGGTGGTAAATGGCCTTGATATAATTTTCTTCCGTTACAGAAAAGCTCATAGCTCTAAAATTATTTTTAGACAAATCTAAAATAAAAGATTCATAAAACGTTGGCCGGACCTGTCACTTGCCCCGAAAACTGTATTTTTATACAAATAATCTTTATGAAAAACTGGGGGCCACTGATTCTGCTACTATTTTTGACAGGTTGTTCCGAAAAAAAGCTGGACCTGTCGGGAAATGATCTGGTAAAACCCAGTGAATTTGTAGCAGTCTTCCCTAAGATCAGCCCCCCGCTGTTGATTGCCGATACCAATATTACCAAAGTTACTGATACCGTTACCATGGGCTATAAACTGCTACAGCAGTTCTTTCCTGACAGTTCTCTCACCGAAATTGTTGGGAATGATAAGAATATGACCATCCACCCGGTAGGCAGGATTGAAAAAGAAAAAGAAATCTACCTGCTTGTTAATTTTATCAATCGTGCTAAAGTGAAAAGACTCGCCGTTTTTGTGACTGATAAAAAAAATAAATTTCTTGCATCAAAAGAATTGTTGAGTACAGATAGTAAGGATGAATATACCCATGCTGTTTCAATTAACAGAGAACCTACTTTTCTGATTAGTCAAGAAAAAATGGGTAAGGGAAATGTTGAACAGTTTACGCGCACTGGATGGGTATACAGCAGTGCAGGATTTTTTATGGTGGTAATCAATGATTCAAACGAGGATCCAAAAAAAGCATCTATCATTAACCCACTTGATACCCTGTCACGAAAAAATAAATTCAGTGGCGATTATGTACAGGATAAAAAGAATTTCATTTCCCTGCGAGATAGTAAAAAGCCAAACACCTATCTTTTCTTTATACACTTTGAAAAGAATGAAGGTACCTGCACCGGCGAATTAAAAGGGGAAATGAAAATGAAAGATGCCGGCACTGCGCAATACACAGGTAAGGGCGACCCCTGCATAATTGATTTTACATTTGCCGGCAATGAAATTAAACTGAAAGAACAGGGAACCTGCGGCAATCACCGGGGCATCAAATGTTTTTTTGATGATACGTTTATAAAGAAGAAAGAACTTCGATCTAAAAAGAAGTAATACACACTTAAGGGATTACTCAATTCCTTAAAAAATAAATATCCCGGCATTGGGTTACCTTTTTCTCTCAACTTGTTACCCACATCACAATGTGTATAAAATACATTTTGTTGAAATACGCCTATATTGCAACCGCAATCGTTAAACCAAACTAAGTAATTATGAATTTTCGAAACTATCAGGTGCCTTATCAGATTAATGAACAGTATGCAAAAAAAGCCGCATACTTTTCTATGGAATTCGCCATTCATCAACCTTTAAAAATATACAGTGGTGGTTTAGGTTTTTTAGCCGGCTCTCATTTGCGCAGTGCGTATGAATTACGCCAAAATATGATTGGTATCGGTATTTTATGGAAAAACGGTTATTACGACCAGACAAGAAACCAGGACCAAACCCTGCAGGTAACTTTCATGGAAAAAAATTACAGTTTTCTGGAAGATACCAATATCAAGTTCCAGATAATGATACATGAACATCCTGTTTGGGTAAAAGCATTTTATCTTAACCCGGAAACTTTTAACAGTGCTCCTTTATTTTTATTAAGTACAGATCTGCCTGAAAATGATTATGTTTCTCAAACCATCACACATCGTTTGTATGATGCAAATGTGGCCACCAAAGTTGCCCAATTCATTTTACTTGGCGTAGGCGGGGCAAAACTGATTGATGAAATTGGCTTTAACCCTGATGTATATCACCTCAACGAGGCCCATGGTATTTCTTCCGCTTTTTATTTGCTGAATAAATTCAAGAGTGTAGAAAAAGTAAAAGAACATCTCGTATTTACCACGCACACACCGGAAGAAGCGGGTAATGAAAAACACGACATTTATCTCTGCCATAAAATGAGTTATTTCTGCGGACTCAGTATTGATGAGGTTCGCAAACTCACCGGTATAAAAGATGACCAGTTTAATCATTCACTGGCAGCGCTTCGTTTTGCCAGAAAAGCCAATGGGGTTTCGGCTTTGCATGGCAATGTGAGTCGCGCCATGTGGAAGAATTATGAAGGCATCTGTCCCATCACTTCCATTACCAATGCTCAGAACTGGCGTTATTGGTCAGATAAACAGATGTACCGTGCAGCAGAAGAAGGTAATGATGTGGCATTTGACGACAGGAAAAAATATTTGAAGAAAAGAGCATTCGAAATTGTTGCTGATCAGACAGGAAAAATATTTGATCCCAATGTACTCACTATCGTATGGGCACGCCGCTTCGCAGGTTATAAACGTGCAGATATGCTGACCTATGATATGGAACGTTTTGAAAAAATGCTTTTCAGTACCCAATATCCTGTTCAGATTATCTGGGCGGGCAAACCTTACCCTGCAGATTATCCAGCCATCTCACAATTCAATAACCTGGTTCATTTAAGTAAGAAATATAAAAATGTTTCTGTCCTCATAGGTCATGAACTGGCATTGAGTAAACGCATCAAACAGGCTGCAGATGTATGGCTCAATAACCCCCGCGTTCCACGCGAAGCATCCGGCACAAGTGGTATGACTGCTGCTATGAACGGTGCAGTAAATTTTTCAACGGATGACGGATGGATACCCGAATTTGTGAACCATGGTAATAATGGTTTCGTAGTACCCAAAGCTGATTATGACAATATGACCGTACATGAGCAGGATGAATATGATCTGAATAAAACTTACGAAATACTGGAGCAACAGATTCTTCCGATATACTATAACAGTTTTGATACGTGGAGACAGATACAGAAAAACGGCATGCGGGATGTTCGCTTCCAGTTTGATAGTAACCGGATGGCGGATGAGTATTATGAGATCATGTATAAACAGTAATTGATTACCGGATCTTCCTAAAATAAAAGTCAAAATTAAAAAGTCAAAAGTGAAGCGTACTTTTGACTTTTTAATTTTGACTTTTTAATTATTTCTTTTAAATTATTCCTCATGGGCAATAAAATTGCAGTGGCTATCACCGGGGCGAGCGGATCAGTGTATGCAAAAGTATTATTGGATAAACTTGTTCAACTGAAGGATCAGTATGATGAGGTGAGCATTGTAATGAGCAATAACGCAAAAGAAATATGGAACACGGAGCTGGGTAACGAAGAGTATAAAAATTACCCTTTCCGTTATTTTGATAAATATGATTTTTCTGCACCCTTCGCATCAGGATCTGCGAAGTATAATATTCTCATCATCGCACCCTGTAGTATGGGTACATTGGGAAGAATTGCAGCGGGCATGAGTGACGACCTGGTTACACGCGCCGCTGATGTGATATTAAAAGAAAGAAGAAAATTAATTTTAATGGTGAGAGATACGCCTTATAATCTCATCCATATTAAAAACATGGAAACCGTAACGCTCGCAGGTGGCATCATCTGCCCCGCTACACCCTCTTTTTACAGTCGCCCAAAAACCATTGAAGAAGTTGCAGCAACCGTTGTTGACCGTACGCTCGATCTTGCAGGCATGGATATTTCCAGTTTTCGTTGGGGATAGTCCCCGTCCTTGCGAGGAGAAACGACGAAGCAATCTGTGCTTGATTTCATAAATCTTACAACTTGTAACACATACTGCTTCGTGCCCCGTCCTTGCGAGGAGGAACGACGAAGCAATCTGTGCTTGATTTCATAAATCTTACAACTTGGAACACATACTGCTTCGGGCCCCGTCCTTGCGAGGAGGAACGACGAAGCAATCTGTGCACTTCATTTCGGAAACCCAGTAACGTGGAAAACAGACTGCTTCGTTCCTCGCAGTGACGTATACTGCTGTTCCCCTCAAAAACAATAATGCCCCGCAATTGCGAGGCATTATTTATATCATTTTCATG
>JBBRHM010000163.1:0-7244 GCA_038222655.1 Chitinophagales bacterium
GTATCAGCATCGAAAGAAGCATCAAATCTTGAATTCAGAGCATATTTTGTACCCAATGGCGTTTTACCATTGGCAATAATTGCAGCCAAAATGGGCTTTGCACCTGCAAAATCTTTACGATACATTTTGGTCTTGGCTAAATAAGCCGCCGCTGACCATTTATTGGCTCTACCAATTTTATCCTGTGATTCCGGAAGGTTATCATAAGCAGCATGAAAATCAGCTTCTATGTTGGGCCAGATATCCGTTGTATTAGCAAGTTTTAATTCGGCATTCTTTTCGTCCACATACGGAACATTGCCCCACATTTTTTTAGCTTCAAAATGATAGTGGCCCCTTAAGAAACGGGCTTCTGCAGTAATTCGTTTTACATCAGTTGCAGAGATATCCGTTGCTTTTGCTAAAATTTTCAAGGTGTTGTTACAACGGGCAACCCCTTCGTATACAGTTTTCCATTTATTGTTGAAATAACCGTTAGTTGAAGTAGGCGTATATTGTTCCATAGGAACAATATCTGCTTGGTCGCCGGCATCAGAACCTTTGTGTGCGTCACCGCCCACAACACCACCGTAAACCCAGTTGGAACCGGATGCATCCCAGTTGCCACCTGCCCCAAAACCATCTAATAAGGAGTAGGCGCCAATCAGCAAACCTTCCACACCGGCTTTATTAGCCAATACGTTTTCGTCAAGGGCACCCAGTGGCTTATGCTCAAGAAAGGTTTTACCACAGGAAACGATAATCGTTATTCCTGCGAGAATTAAAAAGATTTTGAATAGTCTATTTTTCATACTAAAAAATTTAATAATTTAAAAAGCCACGTTTACACCTATCAGGAATTGTTTCTGATTTGGATAGTTACCATAGTCTATACCAAAGGCAGTATCACCACCTATGAATTCAGGATCAAGACCCCTGTACTTGGTAACGGTGAACAGGTTTGCAGCCTGAACATAAATGCGCAGTTTTTCGATACCTGATTTGCCCAATGCCTTTTTATCCAATGTGTACCCCAGGATCAATGTTTTCAATCTCAGGTATGAACCTTTCTCGATCAAAGATGAATTAAATACCTGTTGATTACTGAAGTTAGAGCTGTTTTCTACAATAGGTAATTTTGCATTTTGATTAGTAGGTGTCCACGCATCATATATAGCCCTTTTTGATTTAGCTCCCTGGAAGGAAGAAAAATAATCCTGCCACCAGCCAGTGTAGTTAACTACATCTTTACCTGCTACACCGTAGAAGAAGGCACCCAGGTCAAAATTAGCATACTGAAGGTTCACATTTAAACCATACGTAAATTTAGGATTTGGGTTGCCTATAAAATCTCTGTCTTTATCATTAATCACACCGTCACCATTAATATCAGCATATTTATACCTGCCAGGCGCTGCATCTTTCTGCAATGGTGATTTGGTAACATCAGCAGCATCAGAAAAGAACCCGATCACCTGGTAACCGTAAAATGCAGATACAGGATGGCCGATTGCATTACGGGCAAAAGTTCCCTGCCTGTAATTGCCGGTATTAAAAAAATCTACGCCCTCAACAAGTGCAGTTATCTTATTGGTATAGGTAGTGAATGTGCCAGAAAGTGTATACCTGAGTTTATTTCTTGCTGCAGCACCTTTATACGTTAACCCAAGATCAACGCCTTTATTTTCCATCGAAGCAATATTGATTGCAGGGGGGTCGGCATTTCCCTGTGTAGTATTGATCAGGGGAGCTACATACAAGAGATCCTTTGTTTTCTTACTATACAAATCGAAAATCACTTCTAAGTTACCTTTAAAGAAAGTACCATCAAAGCCCAAGTTTGCTGTAGTATTGGTTTCCCATTTACCATCCACATTCCCGATCCTTCTTTGCCGGAAACCTTGTAATACCGAATTACTGGTACCACCCAGATCATAATAAGCATCTCCCAATCCACCACCAAAGGTAGAGAAGGCGTTATCGGGGTTAATATTCTGATTACCCATCTGACCCCAACTGGCCCTTATTTTCAGGTCAGATATCCATTTTACAGAACGCATGAAATTTTCGTTAGATATCCTCCAGCCTGCAGAGAACGCAGGGAATATACCATATCGGTTATTGGCGCCGAATACGGAAGAACCATCACGCCTGATTGTCGCGTCTAACAGGTATTTGTCGTTATAAGCATACGCTGCTTTGGCAAACAAGGAGAATAGTGATCGTTTTGAATAAGGCCCTCCATTATTTGTCTGAACACCTGAACCGGTATTCAGAGAACGGAAATTGGGATCATCCACAAAATAACCTAAACGCTTGGCGAAGATGCTACGTCCCCATGAATCAATGGCTTCAACCCCTGCAACAGCAGATACGACGTGTTTATCATTAAACGTGTTTTTATAAGATAATTGGTTGGTCCATGTCCAGCTGCGTGCCTGGCTCGATCCTTCATTGTAATCATTGGTGCTGTTATTCTCAGAGTTTTCGTATGTCTTGAAATTAAAATAATAAAAATTATTGAAATATTGTTCACCACCAAAACTCGTACGTAAAGTAAAATGCCTTAGCAAGTCTGCTTCCGCATATACATTTCCTATGATTTTGTAATCATTATTACGGTTATCCCTTGCTCGCACCCGGTAAGCAACTGGGTTTAGTGCGTTGCCGAGGCCTGCGCCTTTTTGTCCGCCAAAATTACCAGCGATATCATATACAGGAACAATGGGCTGTATTCGATAAGCAAGCGATATTTCATTACCCTCACTTTGGTTACCGATCATAATATTATTGCTATACGACATCTGTACATTCTCACCGATCCTTACTTTGTCTTTAATAGTGAACTCTGAATTGGCGCGGATACTGTATCGCTTATAGAAAGTAGTCATCACCGTACCCTTCTGATCAAAGTAGTTGATGCCCAGATAGAACCTGCTTTTGTCGCTGCCACCTGAGACACCCACGTTATGGTTCATTAATGGCGCGGAGCTGAATACTTCATTATACCAGTTGGTACCGGATTTGTTGGCTGGTACTATCAGGTAAGAACTGTTGGGATCATTCAGGTTCAAAAAGTATTTGGAAGGATCTGCAGCAGGGTCGCCTGTTTTAACACCACTCTGTGAGCCGGCTAATATAAAATCAGGCAATAAAGGTGTAGCCCCATTACCATATTGAGGATGTTTAGGGTTACCGTTAGCTTGTAACTGGCCGGAATTTCTTAACGCAAGCCAGGTAATGTCGGCATTTCCCTGAGGATCTAACAAGTCAAATCCTTTACCTCTTGATTGCATACCGTAATATGCATCATAGGTTACTTTTATTTGTCCTGCCTTACCTTTTTTGGTAGTAATTACCAATACACCGTTACCAGCACGTGATCCGTACTGAGATGCTGCTGCTGCGTCTTTCAAAACCTGAATGGTTTCAATATCGTTACCGTTAAGGTCGCCGAGATTGGTTAATGGAACACCATCCACAATATATAATGGATCATTGCCTGCGCTTATAGATCCGAAACCACGAATACGCACACTGGCACCCTGACCAGGCTGACCCGAGCCTGTAACAGTTACGCCCGAGGCTCTACCCTGTAATTGCTGTTCTACTCTACCCTGGGGTACAGTTAAGAGGTCTGCTACTTTTACTACCGACACAGCGCCGGTAATATCTTTTTTCCGCTGGGCAGAATAACCTGTTACCAATACTTCACTCAACTGACTCGTAGATTCAGCAAGCGAAACAGATACATCGTTTTTTGCGCCAACAGGCACTTCCATTACTTCATAACCAATTACGGAAATAACCAACGTGCTTTTATTATTGGGCACCCTGATATTGTACGAACCGTCTGGATTAGTAATCGTAACCGTTGTAGCTCCTTTAACCTGCACGGTTGCACCCTGTATGGGCTGATTGGTCTTAGTAGTTACCCGACCGGAAACATTTTTTTGTGCAAGTAGGGTAAAGGAGAAAAACGTGAGAAAGAATACCAGCAAGGCACTCCTCGCAAGCAAGTTAAATTTCTTAAGCATAGCAATTTTGATTGATAGTTAGTAAAAACTAATGATTATATAAAATTATAACAGTTTGTTAATGTAATAGCAATCTTATTTTAACAATTTCTTGTAGGATTTTGACCATTTTAATATGTAATAAATACACATAAAATGATTTTTATTTCAACATTTGAAATATCTCAAAAACGTTATAATCAAGACAGGTCTGTTTTTCATGCATGGATAACCTGTTAGAAATGTTGATTTTATAGCTTTTTTATGAAAAATAAAAAACTAACAGTCATAAGCAAGAAAATAGTCTATCATAAGAATGCAATCCTGTAAACCTTTCGTTTACGGGCCTATTTCATTGTGGTAACTTTTTACCCGCTTCACTTGATTGTTAATATTAACCAGACCCCGAAGATTTTATTAAAATAAATATGCAATCGTTTGCAGCGAAAGAGACTAGTTTTTTGTCAAAATAGGTGGAAACCTGACTATTAAATAACCTTGAGTCCCTATTCAATGGAACAGATTATAAACCATAGGTTCAGGTTCTTCTAAACACTTGGGTATCAGCACCGGATGCTTTTTTTCGATTGGTAAGTCCATATTAAGAGACAAGTATGGCGCTGCTTGATGAAATGCATGATACTATTTCAATCTTATTTCAATATAATTTTGAAATATTTAAACACTGGAAAAGGAGAAATATCAAAATTGAAGTACTACGGGTAATATCTACAGTTGTACTTTATTGCCTCCAAATACATACTTTCAGGATAATTTATTAAAATAAGTGCTTTGGCTACGATGCAAAAAAAGTCACAGATTCTCAGAGAAATCACTCCGTTAACTTCGGCTGATTGTTTTACCATTTTCTCCCGTACAAAGACGGAATTTGACTTTCCTATTCATTACCACGAAGAGTTTGAACTCAATTTTATTAAAAATGCCAAAGGGGCCAAACGGGTAGTGGGCGATCATGTGGAGGAAATTGGCGAGTATGAACTGGTTTTACTTGGGCCAAACCTGCAGCATACCTGGTTTACCCATAAATGCAGCAGCAATGAGATCGCGGAAGTAACCATACAATTTCACAAGGACCTGTTTGATGAAAAATTTCTGCGCCGTAACCAGTTAAGTTTTTTACGCACCATGCTGGAAAATTCCCTGCGGGGTATTTTGTTCTCTTATGAAACCGCATCATTGCTGGAATACCGCATTATGCGTTTAAATAAAAAAGATGGTTTTGATTCGGTGTTTGAACTGATGTCGATCTTAAATGAATTATCTATTTCAAGACATGCACGCATATTATCCAATTCCACGTTCAACAACAATGAACATATTGCGTATAACAGCAGGCGTATAGAAAGGGTAATGGAATACATGAATGAACATTTTCACAAACCCATTTCACTGGCAGAAGTGGCAGAGCTTACCAATATGGCCGAATCTGCTTTCAGCCGGTTTTTTAAAACAAGAACCGGTATGACATTTATTGACAGCTTAACTGAGATACGCCTCGGACATGCATCGAGATTATTAATTGATACCACACAATCCATTTCAGAGATTGCATACGAAACAGGGTTTAATAATATTTCCAACTTCAACCGAATTTTTAAAAAGAAAAAAGGTTGCACACCGAAAGAGTTTAAAAAAAGTTATTCAGCAGAAGAGCGGATTTTTTTCTGATGGAAAATACTGGATGCTGGATACTGGATGCTGGATACTAGATGAATGGCGAGGAAACGTAAGGTGGGAAAGGTAGATTAGCATTAATTTTATTTCTTGCGGAAAACTTGCAATCATTTCGGTATAAGGAAAGCCAAGTTGCCATTCAAATTCCCTTAGCTGAGTCTTCCTTTTCAAAACCATTGCCTACATTTAGGAACCCATCCTAAATTAAATGTATGAAGCGATTTGCCTTTAGTATCCTGATCACTTTTTGTGTACTTACTAGTTCCGCTCAGGCAGTTGCCGAAAAAAAACCATCCGAAAAAACAACCCTCGCTGATACGGCTTTATTAACGCTGGTTCAAAAACAAACTTTTGCCTATTTCTGGAATTTTGCACATCCTGTAAGCGGCATGGCAAGAGAGCGTAGTAATGTAGCCTATGATTATGGTAACGAAGTAGTTACCACCGGTGGTACCGGCTTTGGTATTATGGCCACTATTGTAGCAGCAGAAAGAGGATGGATAAGCAGGGATACAGCCGCCAAACATTTATTAAAGATGGTAAAGTTTTTATCAAAAGCAAATGCTTACCATGGTGTGTTCCCGCACTGGCTAAATGGTGCAACAGGAACCACCATTCCCTTCAGCCGCAAAGATGATGGTGCCGATCTTGTAGAAACCTCTTATCTGTTCCAGGGATTATTATGTGCAAGACAATATTTTTCTGAAAATACAAATACAGAAAGAGAGCTGCGTAACCGTATTGAATGGATGTGGAACGATATTGAATGGAACTGGTTTACCAAGGGTGGTGAAGAAGTGCTGTACTGGCACTGGAGCCCCAATAACGGTTGGGCCATGAACTTTCCGGTAAGGGGTTATAACGAATGTCTGATTATGTATGTGCTGGCTGCTTCGGCAGAACGTTATCCCGTTTCAAGTTCTGTATACCATCGGGGATGGGCGCAGAGTAATTTTTTTACCAATGGAAAAACTTTTTATGGCTACACATTGCCATTGGGTTTTGATTATGGAGGGCCTTTATTTTTTTCGCAATATTCCTTCTTGGGCCTTGATCCAAGAGGATTAAAAGACAGGTATGCAGATTACTGGCAGCAAAATAAAAATCATACGCTCATTAATTATTCTTATTCCGTTGCCAACCCAAAAAAATTTAAAGGATACAGTGAGAATAACTGGGGACTAACCGCCAGTGATACGTATAATGGGTATGATGCTCACTCTCCTACCAATGACCATGGAACAATTTCTCCCACCGCGGCTTTATCTGCTTTTGCATATACACCCGACAAATCGATGAATGCACTCAAACATTTTTATTATGACCTGGGTGATAAAATATGGGGAGAGTATGGATTTACCGATGCCTTTAATGAAACACAGAACTGGTATGCGAAATCTTACCTGGCTATTGACCAGGGACCGATTATTGTAATGATGGAAAATTACCGTAGTGGTTTGTTATGGAAATTATTTATGAGCTGTCCCGAGGTTCAGAAAGGATTACAAAAATTAGGTTTTGAAAGCCCCGTGATAAAAAAATAATCCAGTCGCC
>JBBRHM010000164.1:0-7192 GCA_038222655.1 Chitinophagales bacterium
TTTTCAGGAAGCGGTTCCGGGTTGTGGGCAAATTTGCCATTCACTTCTCCGTTTAACACGGTAATGTCCTTTACACCCAACGCTTTCAGTAATTGTGGAACAGCGATGGCACCTGTACTGTTAATAGCATCCAGTACAATTTTGAATTTTGCTTTTTTAATAAGAGCAATATCTACCAGCGGGTAGTTTAATACGGCATCTATATGTTGTTGTAATGCGTGTTCATTAGTTGTGTAGCTACCTAACTGATCAACGCCTGCAAAAATAAAATCTTCTTTTGCAGCAATATCCAGCACTTTGGCGCCTATTTCACCGCTGATGAATTCTCCCTGACCATTCAGTAATTTCAACGCGTTCCATTCTTTCGGATTATGACTGGCCGTTAAAATAATACCACCCGCTGCTTTCTCAAATACCACGGCCATTTCAACAGTGGGGGTGGTGCTTAATCCAAGATCCACTACGTCAAGGCCCAATGCGTTTAAAGTACTTACCACTATGCGTTGTACCATTTCTCCACTAATTCTGCCGTCGCGCCCGATAATTATTTTTTTATTATCTGACTGTTTACTCAGCCAGGTGCCGAACGCGGCTGTAAACTTTACCACATCCAGTGGACTCAATGTATCCCCCGGTTTACCACCTATGGTGCCGCGAATGCCGGAAATGCTCTTAATTAATGCCATGAAACTGTGTTTAAAATCGTTGCAAACATAATAGAAAATTTTTGTTTGCCCGGCAGCCGTAATTTTGCTGCTCAATACGATTCTATGTCCGACAAAGCGTGGTATAAAGATTGGTTCAATTCTCCTTATTATCACCTGTTATATCAGCATAGGGATGATGAAGAAGCGCTACAGTTTATTGAAACGCTGATTCGTTACCTGGCGCCCCCGAAAGGCTGCACCATGGTAGATATTGCCTGCGGAAAAGGAAGACATAGCAAAGCATTGGCCGATATGGGTTTTGATGTAACAGGTATTGATCTCTCGGCAGCTTCCATTGCAGAAGCAAAAAAAGATGAAGACGAACAGTTACATTTTTTTCAGCATGATATGCGGCTTCCGTTCTGGATCAATTATTTCTCTTATGCGTTTAACTTTTTTACCAGCTTTGGTTATTTCAGAACCCGCCGCGAACATGATAATGCCATCCGAACCATTGCACAGAGTTTAGTACCGGGTGGTATTTTTGTGATTGATTACCTCAATGTTCATTACTCTGAGGAGCGGATGGAAAAGTCATTTACCACAACCCTTGAAGGCATAACTTTTCATATTACCAAATGGCAGGATACCGAACATTTTTTTAAACAGATACAGGTAACAGATGATGCACATACAACGCCTCAGCATTTATATACTGAGCGTGTAGCCAAATTTTCTTTGGCAGATTTTACGGAGATGCTCGCTTTCCAGGGCATGCAGGTGCAGGAAGTATTTGGGGATTACAAACTGGGCAGTTTTGATATACAAAACTCATCCCGCATGATTATTGTGGCCAGGAAAAATTAAGAAATACAAAAGACGCAGCTAATTAACTACAAGCTTTATCTTTATTCCTATGCCAGTACCTGTATTGTTAGTGTCATTTTTTCAAAAGCTCTGGTTATGGCTCGATCATTGGGATACTTACCTTTTCCTGAAGATTAATACACAATGGACCCATTCTTTTCTCGACAGTGTGTATCCCTGGTGGCGCGAGGCGAATACATGGACCCCCCTATACCTGTTTCTGGTGCTTTTTACCATTATTAACTTCAAAAAGCAGGGATGGTTCTGGATACTTTTTGTACTCATTACGGTAACCATTACGGACCAGCTCAGCAGCAACCTGATAAAAAAATGGATACAACGGCCACGTCCCTGTCAGGACGAGTTTTTAATGAGCCATGTAAGGTTACTGCTCAACAACTGTTCGGGTGGGTATAGTTTTACTTCTTCACACGCCACTAATCATTTTGGGGTGGCTATGTTTGTTTTTATCACCTCCCCATACCTGCTAAAAAAATGGCGATATGTATTTTTGGTGTGGGCGGCCACCATTGGTTACGGCCAGGTATATGTTGGCGTACACTACCCGCTGGATGTTTTGTGCGGAGCCATGTTGGGATCCTTTATTGGCTACCTGACAGCTCAGTTCTTTATTAAAAATTTTGGGTTACTTAGTTTTGAAAGCATAAAGCTTGACGCGTAAGGCCAAAGGCAAAACAGGGTTTTAAATAATATTCAGCTTTCAACGTTAAGCAATAAGCCTCCGCTTTCAGCGTAAATTATTCAACATGATCAATCACCGTTCCTTCACCATTGTTTTAGTCTTATGTATTATTACCTATCTGCTCGGGATGGTAATGATACCACTCATGGATATTGATGCTTCTCAATATGCATCCATCAGCCGCGAAATGCTGGAGAATAAAAGTTACCTGCAGGTATTTGATCTGGGGCATGATTATCTTGATAAACCGCCCCTGCTGTTCTGGTTATCTGCGATTAGTATGAAAATATTTGGTGTGCACGACTGGGCCTACCGCATGCCTTCTTTTTTGTTTGCGTTATTGGCTGTTTATTCAACCTACCGGCTGGCTTTATTATTTTATCGTAAAGAAATTGCACAGTTAAGTGCGTTGGTATTGGCTACTTCGCAGGCATTATTTCTGATTACGCACGATGTACGTTGTGATACAATGCTGATGGGTTGTGTTGCATTCAGTCTCTGGCAAATGGCTGCCTGGTATCAAACTAATTTGTGGAAACATTTTTTGCTCGCATTTATAGGTATCGCCTGTGGTATGATGACCAAGGGCCCCATTGCATTAATGGTACCAGTCTTTGCGTTTGTACCGCATTTTATTTTACGTCGTGAATGGAAACAGTTGTTTCGCTGGGAATACCTGGTGGGCATTTTGGTGATTGCTATTATGCTGGTACCCATGAGTATGGGTTTGTACCAGCAGTTTGATCTGCATCCCGGAAAACTGATTAATGGTGTGCCCATTCAATCGGGACTTCGTTTTTATTACTGGACACAAAGCTTTGGCCGTTATACAGGCGAGAATCATTTCAATGAAATGAATCATTTTAGTTTCCTGCTGGAAAATATGTTGTGGAGTTTTTTACCATGGATATTCTTTTTTCTGCTGTCATTGTTTTTTGAAATCAAAAACGTCGTCAGTACAAAATTCCTGATAGCTGCCAATGCAGAATGGGTGAGTACCGGTGGCTTTATCATTACCTATTGCATACTGGCCCGGAGTCAGGCACAGTTACCACATTATATTTTCGTGGTATTTCCGCTGGCAGCAATCGTTACGGCAAAATTTCTTTTTCGGTTGTTATATACGGATCAATTACGCAAATGGAATAAACCGTTGCTCATTTTTCACGCAGTTATTTTTTCTTTGCTATGGATGGCTGCGATTGTATTGGTGGCATGGCCATTTGCTGTGCCAAAATTCGTAGCAGTAATCGCATCGCTTTGTTTTGTCTGTTTCTTTATTATGCTTTTCTCTAAAAAATTAGCTTTCCCCTCACTTCTGTCTGTGGCTTTCTTCACTGTGGTAGGTGTGAATATTTTCCTGGACACTGCTTTCTATTCCAACGTTTTAAAATACCAGTTGGGAAATGATGCGGCTGCATTTATCATGGAAAAAAAATTAGCCAAAGAAAAAATAGCTATATATGGTATTCATGAAGGTCGTGCCCTCCATTTTTACGGGCAACATATTTTCCCGGAAAGAACCGCGGTACAAGATTTTCAGTCAGAGGATATTGTGTTAACCAGTAAAGACAGTATTTCCCTCTTCTGGAAAGTATTTCCAGGTATGCAGGTGATACATGAGGGCCCACATTTTGGCGTAAGCTCTTTATCGTTGCCATTTCTCAATCCCGCTACACGGGATCGGGAAGTGCCAAAATATGTAATCATTGATTTAGATGGAAAACCTTAATGTGTGTGGCCCGTATTGATTAGTTTTGAACGACTACTATGACAGAGATTCTTATTATATTAATATTAATTATTATTAATGGCCTGTTCTCCATGGCCGAGATTGCGCTTGTATCGGCCCGTAAAGCCAGGCTGGAAGGTCAGGCCATTAAGGGTGACCATGATGCACGCCGTGCATTGAAACTGGCCAACCATCCTGAAACGTTTTTATCAACTGTACAGATTGGTATTACACTTATCAGCGTGTTAACAGGTATTTTTTCGGGCGACCGTTTCAAAGCGCCCTTGCAGGCGTGGCTGGAAAATTTTAGCTTTTTAAAGCCTTACAGCAGTTCCATTGCTACCACTTTAATCGTAATGATACTAACGTATGTTACGCTGGTGTTGGGTGAACTGGTACCAAAAAGAATCGGGTTAAGTAATCCTGAAAAAATTGCCAAGTCGGCTGCAGGTCCTATGCGTTTGGTATCATGGATCACATTTCCGTTTATCTGGCTATTAAGTATCTCGGCCAATTTGCTTATCAGGTTACTAAATATTAAAAGCAGTGATAACCAGGTAACGGAAGAGGAAATCAAAGCCATCATTAGTGAAGGAACTGAACATGGTGCCATTGAAGAAGCGGAGCAGGATATTATTGAACGCGTGTTCCATCTCAGTGACCGCAATATTACATCCCTCATGACACACCGCAGCGATATTATCTGGATTGAAGGCAGCCAGACAGTTGCGCAGGTAAAAGCAACTATGCAGGATGTGGTACATTCTGTGTACCCTGTTTGCGAAAATAATATTGATGCTATAAAGGGAGTGGTAACCATTAAAGATCTTTTTTCTTCAGATCCTGCGGCAGCAATTTTTTCTATTATGAAAGAAGCCATGTATGTTCCTGAAAATAACACGGCTTACCAGGTATTGGAAAAATTTAAAGAAACCAAGATACACCAGTGTTTTATTGTAGATGAATATGGTACGGTGCAAGGTTTAATGACACTGAATGATATTTTAGAAGCTATTGTGGGCGATATTCCGCAGGAAGAAGATGAGAGCTATGAGATTATGGAAAGGGCGGATGGTTCTTTCCTCGTAGATGCGCAGATACCTTTTATGATTTTTTAAGC
Organism: Chitinophagales bacterium; assembly: GCA_038222655.1. Taxonomy (GTDB): domain Bacteria; phylum Bacteroidota; class Bacteroidia; order Chitinophagales; family Chitinophagaceae; genus Sediminibacterium. The sequence continues at coordinate 5,070 of JBBRHM010000164.1, forward strand.
AGGTTTGAAAAAACTGAATGGATGATGGAGGGCGACCAGGATTTTGATACCCTTGCAGGATTCATTATTCACCAACTCGAGAAGATACCTGTTACTGGTAATACTATGGAGTGGAAGATATTTACTTTTGAAATTGTGGATATGGATAATCACCGGATTGATAAGATATTGGTAACTATCAGAAAAAATTCCAACCTCCTGAATATTTCTTAAAATGCAAAGACCGTATTTGTGGCCGGATAATCTAATTTAAAACTCTTCTCCACACCCTTACTTTTTACATGCAAAATATTCGTCTGGTTTTTTTCATAATCATACAACAGGCTGCAGTCAACTTCTAATTTGGAGAGGTCGGGCACTTTGGCTATTTCAAAATAACTCCATACACTCTCTTTCTGTATCTCATGTCCGATATATTTTAATGTTACCGGTTGTCCATTCACATTCATTTTTAAGTGTTGACTGATATAGCTACTGATTTGTTTATCTAACAAAGTTTTATCCTGGGGATTGATAATATCCACTTTAGCAGTGGTATATTTCTGCATGGTTTTTTCAATATCCTCTGCAAATACCCGTACGCTAATCTCCACAGTTGCTTCTTTCTGGTTATGATTAATTTCAATAACCGAAACAAAAAAGGGATGCAACAACGCAACAATTCCTGTCAACATCCTTTGTAATAGTATATTTGCCATCGAACCCTTATTTTTTTCTGCATAAATGTCTACTTTAATTTGACATCAAGCTGTTAAAAACTGAACTATCATCTGAATAAATCATCTGGGCCATACCAATAAGCGTGTAAGTGGATGGTAAAGTCCGCTATCCACGCGAGGGTCAGAGAGGTTTAATATTACCGTGTTGTGCTATTGAAAAAGCACAACCCCAGCTTTTAAGCTGGGGACTGATAATAATAGAAACAATGGGCTTTAGCCCTGGCCGCTTCTTAACCTTCATAGTCATTGAAAATCGAAAGCACTCTCGTAATCGGGAAGCGGTCAGGTCTAAAGCCTATTCTAATATTCGATCTTAATCCCTCAGCTTAAAAACTGGGGTTAACAAATAAGCGATTTCTAATAGCACAACACGTTTAATATTATATATAGTTAATCAACAAAAACATGAATGATTTCAAATTATATTTTGAAATAGGGTATAAGCATATCGCGGATCTGCGTGGTATTGATCATATACTTTTTGTGATGGCCCTTTGTCTGCGTTACCAATTTGCGGACTGGCGAAAGCTCCTATTGCTCGTTACCGCTTTTACTATCGGACATTCCATTACCCTTGCCCTTAGTGTATTTAATATAGTACAGTACCCTGTAAGATGGATTGAATTCCTCATTCCGGTCACTATTCTTATTACAGCCATCAGTAATATGTTTGTAAAAAAGTTTGTGTTCAGAAGTAAATTCCCACTAATTTATTTCCTGGCCCTGTTCTTCGGTCTGGTGCATGGATTGGGTTTCAGCAGTTATTTAAAAAGCCTGCTGGGGACTGATCATACGGTGGCTTTGCCACTCCTGGCCTTTAATTTAGGACTGGAAGCGGGTCAGTTACTAATCGTGACGGGAGTTTTATTGATTTCCTTTATATTCGTAACCATTTTAAAGTGTGGGCGGCGTGAATACCTTTTATTTATCAGTGGGGGTATTTTTGCAGTCGCTTTACAGATGGCCCTTGAAAGAATTCCCTTTTAAAATATAATTACTATGCGAAAATTAGTTTTCCTGTTTACCATCTTGTGTTTTGCTACTGCCATGAATGCGCAAAACATTATGAATAACCCCGGTTCAAACCATGGTAATAAATTTGAACAACTGGGTACTATTCTTCCAACACCGAATGAGTATCGCACGGCAAGTGGCGCGCCGGGTCCAAAGTATTGGCAGCAACGGGCAGATTATAACATTAAATGTGAACTGGATGAGCCCAACTTATTATTGAAAGGAAGTGAAACAGTAACCTATTATAATAACTCGCCGGATATTCTTACCTATATATGGTTACAGCTGGATGAAAACCAGCATAGCTCAGTGAACAATGCCAACTACCAGAGTTCTACCACCATGCCGCGCCAGTTATCTACGGGCCAGATAGAGCAGATGGAAGCACAG
>JBBRHM010000165.1:0-7071 GCA_038222655.1 Chitinophagales bacterium
CTATTCGATCTTCGCTTCTCCCATATTTGTTGGATATATACCGATAGCCATACACTAATTACTGCTGTTATCATTCCTCCCCCCACATCCAGCGGAAAATGTTCGGCAAGATATATTCTCGAATAGCCTACCAGCAGTGCATATAGCAATCCAACAGGAAGAATCCATTTTTCACGGATCATTAAACAACCTACTAAAAATATACTGAAGGCCGTAGCAGTATGTCCTGAAGGGAAACTATAATTGGTTAGGATTTCTACCCCTTTTACAGTATGTATGGAACTGATATCTGCGATGGCAGCAATGGGCCTTAATTGGACCGGAACATAAAAATTTTTAAGCCCCTGCGTGATCAATGTAGAAAAAGTAACGGCAGCAAAAAACAACGGAAGTGCATCCTTCCTGTATACATAAAAAAGAACCAATAGAATTACCCAGACAAAACCATTACCCATATATGTGCAAAAACTGAAAAAATTATCTGCGGTCTCACCGAGGTCTTTGTTCAGCAATAAAAAAAATGCATCCTTACCAATCATAAATGATGCAATAATCAGCCCTGCCCCTATAATTAAAGTAAGGATGGTTGCTGAGATAAAACTTTTAGGTGTGTAGGATTCTAAAGTATCCATCAAGAGTACCGGATTTATACAAATCTAATACTTGTAAAGCTTTCGGTCATTAAAAAGGTTCCGCTAAAACCAGCGGAACCTATCACAAAAAACACGTTTAAAAACGAAAACTTACACAATCCCTGCCAGCTCAAGGCTTCGTTTTTTTAGGTTTATAATATCCAGGTTATCAATAATTGGGTCTGTGGTAAGAATAAGAGAAGTTCCGTTCTCTTTCCACCAGCTATTGTTTACCAGTTGCTTGGCGTGCAGCACACCTATCAAATATTTTCTTTCTGCTTCCGCGTGCCATTCCTCTATCCATTCAAATTTTTCGCGGGCTATGTATTTCCAATCGTCAAAACTTACATATACTTTTAGATAATAATCATTTGCAAGTTCATGGGGTGTATGGTGGTATAATTTTTTATACTCATAGCGGTAATTATAGCGTAGAGCAGCAATATCACTCAACACAGCTGAAGCGGTAGGAAAACTACCGGCACCTTTGCCATAAAAAAATTGTTTGTCTGCAAACCCGCTCTCTATTACTACGCCATTATATTCATTTTTTACGAAAGATAATGGCTCATCATGTTTTACAAACTGTGGCAATACAAAAGCTGCCACCTGCCCGTTGGTAAGTTTTTTTGCCTGTGCAATCAGTTTAATATCCAGGCTTTTTTCTCTTGCCACCACTGCATCAGTTAGCTGGATATTCTGGATGCCGGTAAATAAAATATTATCAGGATGTTCCACAATTCCATAGGCATGGTTGAGCAGAATGGTCCATTTGTTTACAGCATCATATCCATCCACATCTAATGTAGGGTTACTCTCGGCAAAACCAAGTTGCTGTGCCAGCAGTAATGCTGAGGAAAAATCCAGTTTATCCTCGAACATTTTGGTTAGTATAAAATTAGTAGATCCGTTCACAATCGCTTTAATGGAATGCAGCAGGTCATTATCATAATATTCTTCCAGGTTGCGGATAACCGGAATAGACGCGCAGGCAGATGATTCATACAAAAAAGGCAAGCCTGTTTCCTGCTGTAGCTGCAGAATTTCGGGTAAGTGTTCCGCAATCATTTTTTTGCTGGCGCTTACAACCGCTTTGCCATTGCGTAAAGCAATGGATACTATCTCGAAAGCCGCATTTGCATCATCAATCACTTCTACAATCACATTAATATCTTCATCCAGTAACAGGTCGTCTTTTTCTGTAGTGAACAAAGAGGCAGGAGCCTGTCTTACTTTACCCGCATTTTTGATACAGACTTTTTTTATCGTCGCTTTAAGCGAGGGCGTTTGTTGTAATACTTTGTATAAACCTTCACCCACCACGCCAAATCCAAATAAACCTATCGTTAACTGTTTGTGTGTTTCCATTAATCTGTATTGAACCCGGTTTAATTATTTATTGACTAAAGTTTGTCTAACTGTATTGAATAGATGCTGCAAAACTAACAGGCTTTGTAATGTAAACTCAAATCTTATTTATAAATGGGTTCACTGTTTATCCTTTCTCTATTAGTATTGGCTAAATTATTTTTATTCACTTGTTCAAAAGCCTGTGCCAGGTCCACTATAAGGTCTTCTGCATCTTCCAGGCCAAGTGATAAACGGATAAGGCTATCTGAAACACCTGCTGCCCTTCGTTTTTCAGCAGGAATCGATTTATGGGTCATATTTGCGGGATGTGATACCAGGCTTTTAATACCTCCCAGGCTTTCTGCTAATTTGAAAAGTTTTGTTTTTGTTACAAATGCTACAGCGGCTTCTTCTGTGTCTTCCTTTAACGTAAAGGATACGATTCCGCCAAAACCTTTGGATTGTTTCTTTGCAATGGCATGATTGGGATGGGTATTTAAACCTGGATAATAAACGGTAGCTACAGCGGGATGTGTTTCTAAAAATTCAGCTACTGTTAAAGCACTCCCACAGTGTTGTCTTATTCGGAGATGTAATGTTTCAATGCCACGAATTACCAGCCAGCTATCGAATGGCGCAAGGATAGCGCCGCAGGCATTTTGAATATATTTAATTTTATCTCCCAGCTCTTTGTCTTTCGCAACCACCAATCCTGCTATCAGGTCACTATGTCCGCCAAGGTATTTGGTGGCGCTATGAATGATAATATCAGCACCCAGTAAAAGTGGTTGCTGTAAAACCGGTGAAGCGAAAGTATTATCCACGCAAAGCAGGCAGTGATGGGCTTTGGCTACTTTGGCAATAGCTTCAATATCTGAAATTTTTAGGGTAGGATTGGTAGGTGTTTCCAGCCATATAAGTTTTGTTTTTGTTGTGATGGCATTAAACACATTTTCAACTGATGATGTATCCACATAGGTTACGGTAATACCAAACTTCTCATAAATATTGGTGAATAATCGAAAAGCGCCACCATAAATATCATCCACTGCCAGTATCTCATCACCACTCTGTAACAGTTTAACGATGGCATCAATAGCGGCTAAACCGCTTGCGAAGGCAATGCCTGTGGCGCCTTTTTCCAACTGTGCAATCAGTTGTTCTAAAGTGGCCCTTGTGGGATTACCACTGCGGGCATAATCATAACCCTTGTTTACGCCGGGTGCCTCCTGTACAAAAGTAGACGTCTGGTAAATGGGTACGGAGATCGCACCTGTAAGCGGATCAATCGGGATGCTGTGAATAAGTTCTGTAGCTGTGTTCATTGTTAAAAAGTTTTGCCTCCCAACCCAGGTAGCGGAGATGGAAGAAGTTTAGAATTTTGTAAAAATTCTTTCTTTAAAAACTTAACAAGAGAGAGAGCGACTTACCGCATGAGTTTTTTTACCTACTTACTTCCCGCTTAAGGGGGTGGATAAAAAAAGCTCATCCGGTAAGTCAGATGAGCTTAAATATACTATTGCGACAGTGTCGCTATATATCAAACTTTTACTCTGACTTATCTTTTCCCGCCATGTGACGGGATCGGAGTTGGCACCTTCATACAACTGAGTAAGATGTATGGGTTGCCAAGGCGTCATAGGGCCAAAATCCCTCTGCCTTTCTTGATAAGTAATGCCTAAAAGAACTGCTGCAAAAGTAGGATGCCGTGTTTGATACTTCCAAATATTTTTTGCTTAACATTGGTTGGTATCGATGGAGTGCCTTATGCTAAAGGCTTTCAGCCAAAATGATTTTTTGCTAAACTGGGAAGGTATGGGTGCAGGAAACAGTTATTTGGGCGCTCTATAAATATATTTTTCTATTATATGAGATCAAATAGCTTTTATCTTTTACAGTTTTAACGCCTGTAGAACCAAATAGCCCTTCCAATGTTTGTACCTTTGAACCTTAGTAAATACGAATGGCAAAAATCGATCGAAGTAAGAAAATTAATACAGAAAATGGTAGTCCCGCAGAACAGGAATTCATCGAAGTTTTTGGTGCAAGGGAGCATAACCTGAAAAATATTGATATTTCTATTCCCAAAAACAAACTGGTTGTTTTTACCGGGGTAAGTGGCAGCGGTAAATCTTCTCTTGCCTTTGACACCATTTATAATGAAGGGCAGCGCCGTTATATGGAAAGCTTTAGTGCCTACGCCCGTCAATTTATGGGGGATATGGAACGGCCGGATGTGGATAAAATTACCGGGCTTTCACCCGTTATTTCCATTGAACAAAAAACAACTAATAAAAATCCCCGCTCTACCGTAGGCACGGTTACTGAAGTGTATGATTTTTTGCGTTTACTGTATGCGCGCATTGGAGAGGCCTACAGTTATAACACAGGCAAAAAAATGGTGAAGTTTAGTGAAGAGGAAATTGTGAGCAACATCTTTGCAAAATTTAAAAGCAAAAAGATCACCTTACTTGCCCCGTTAATACGCGGCCGTAAAGGACATTACCGCGAACTTTTTGAAGATATCAGGAAAAAAGGATTTTTAAAAGTACGGGTGGATGGTGAGGTTATGGACCTTACACCCAAGCTGCAGGTTGATCGTTATAAGATACATGATATTGAAGTGGTGATTGACCGTTTACAGGTAACGGATGATATGAAAGTTCGGTTAAGCCAGAGTATTCAGCAAACGTTGAAAATGGGTAAGGACCTAATGTTCCTGTTGGTTAATGACCTTAATAAAACCGTTCAGTATTCCAAGCAACTGATGTGTGAAGATTCCGGCATAAGTTATGAAGAACCTTCACCCAATGCATTTTCATTTAATTCACCCTATGGTGCCTGTGCTACCTGCAAAGGATTAGGAAATGTATACACCATTAGCATGGAAGCCGTGTTGCCCAATACCAAACTGAGTGTTAAGGAAGGTGGCATAGCGCCATTAGGAGAGCAGCGGGATGCCTATATGTTCCGCAGTGTGGAAGTACTCGCCAAAAAGAATAAGATCAGTTTGGATAAGCCTATAAAAGATCTTACACCTTCTGCCCTGAATATTTTATTATACGGTAATGCCGAAGGAATTTCACTGGAAATAACTGAGATGGAAGAAGAAAGCATGGCGCCCTCTCAACCTTATGAAGGAGAATTTGAAGGGATCATTCCTATGCTCAAAAGATGGTTCTCGGCTTCCAACAGCAGCGAAGGATTACGTGAATGGGTAGAAAAATTTATGGAACTGAAATCATGCCCCACCTGTGAGGGTGCGCGATTAAAAAAAGAAAGCCTTTGGTTTAAAGTAGATGAAAAAAATATCGCTGAACTAAGTTCCATGAACCTCGATAAACTGCATGCCTGGTTTGATACTGTTGAAAAAAGACTCAGTAATAAACAAAACCAGATTGCAAAAGATATTTTGAAAGAAATAAGGGAGCGGGTACAATTTCTTCTCAATGTGGGGTTAACCTATCTATCCCTCAACCGCCCTTCCCGAAGCCTTAGTGGGGGTGAATCGCAACGCATACGGCTGGCAACACAGATCGGTTCACAGTTACAGGGAATCACATACATTTTAGATGAACCTTCCATAGGCCTGCACCAGCGCGATAACCAGCAGTTGATTCTTGCCTTGCAGAATCTGCGTGATATTGGTAACAGCGTGTTGGTGGTGGAACATGATAAAGATATTATGATGGCTGCTGATCACCTGGTAGATATCGGTCCTAAAGCGGGTATGTATGGTGGTCATATTGTGGCATCCGGCACGCCTAAACAGGTTTTGCAGAGCGGATCAGAAACTTCCTTATACTTAAGTGGTAAAAAAAATATTGATGTGCCCAAAGAACGCAGACCGGGTAATGGTAAACAGCTGGAATTAAAAGGTGCTTCTGGAAATAATCTAAAAAATGTAGATGTAAAATTTCCACTGGGTAAGCTAATTGTAGTGAGTGGTGTAAGCGGTAGCGGAAAATCAACACTGATTAATGAAACGCTCTATCCTGTTCTCTCTAAGCATTGTTATAACAGCCGGGGAACACCAATGCCTTTCAAAAGTATACAAGGACTAGAGCATATTGATAAAGTGATTGAAATAGATCAGTCGCCCATCGGCCGTACACCCCGAAGTAATCCGGCAACCTATTGTGGTTTTTTTACAGAGATCAGAACCTTATATGCAGCGATACCTGAAGCTAAAATACGGGGATATAATGCAGGCCGTTTTTCATTTAATGTAAAGGGTGGTAGATGCGATGTTTGTGAAGGGGGTGGTATGCGTGTGATTGAAATGAATTTTTTGCCGGATGTATATGTGCATTGTGAAAAATGTAATGGCAAAAGGTATAACCGCGAAACACTGGAAATCCGTTACAAAGGAAAATCCATCAGTGATGTATTGAATATGTCTGTGGATGAAGCCTGTGAATTCTTTCAACCCATCGCTTATTTATACCGTAAAATAAAAGTATTGCAGGATGTAGGGCTTGGTTATATTACGCTCGGCCAATCTGCTGTAACCCTTAGTGGTGGAGAGGCACAGCGTGTAAAGCTGGCCACGGAACTAAGTAAGAAAGATACCGGTAAAACTTTTTATATTCTGGATGAACCCACAACCGGTTTGCATTTTCAGGACATACAGCATTTACTGGATGTATTGAATAAACTGGTTGATCGCGGTAACTCTGTATTGGTAATTGAACATAACCTCGATGTAATTAAAGTGGCCGATCATATTATTGACCTGGGCCCCGAAGGCGGCGATGGCGGTGGCAAGATATTATTTGAAGGGGTACCTGAGAAAATGATTAACCTGAAGGAAAGTCATACTGCGAAATTTCTTGCAACAGAATTAGGTTTATAGATACCGGCTCCCCGCGAAACTTTGCATCTTCCCGCCTTCGCGTTTAAAAAAATCTTGTGCTAAGACCTTATCATTTCAATATGGTCAATCCCATCTTCATCATACACATCACTGGTTTGCACAAAACCAAATCCCTCATAAAATTTTTTAAGATACAACTGTGCACCGATCCTGAACGGTCCTTCACCAAATAATTCCCCGCAAATTTCAATGGCTTTACTTACTAATAATTTT
>JBBRHM010000166.1:0-7039 GCA_038222655.1 Chitinophagales bacterium
AGCTGTTTGAGTTAATTATATTTTAAAACCATTGCCACAGATCCACAGATTAGCACAGAAAAAATCTGTGAAAATCTGTGTATCTGTGGCGAAAAATGCTTGCATAACTTACTTTGTATTAATAACTCAAACAGCTTCTAAAATCAAGATATTTGATTTTGAGAAGGGAGGTCATAAAATCTGACCTCGCTTCAGACATTGTTTTTGTCCCAATTCATGGTTATTTTAGCGTTTAATCACATCATGCTTACCTTTACTACCACCATACATCAGTTTGCAGAAAAAGGTGAGAAAACCGGTTGGACCTATATTGAGATACCGGAAGATATTGCGCAGCAGTTAAAACCTGCCTATAAAAAATCATTTCGCGTAAAAGGAAAGCTGGATGCATACAAAATCGCTTGCGTTGCCCTGATACCAATGGGTGGCGGCAGGTTTATTCTACCTATGAATGCCGATATGCGCAAAGGAACCAGAAAGAAAAAGGGTAGTATAATTCAGGTTCAATTAGCTGTTGATAATAATCCTATTGAAGCACCTCCAGGCTTTATGGAATGCCTGGCCGATGAACCAATCGCAAAGGATTTTTTCGAAAATATGAAGCCTTCTTACAGAAACTATTTTATTAAATGGATTGGCGGTGTTAAAACAGAAGCTGCCGTTGCTAAAAGAATTGCGCAGGTGATCACGGCATTGGCCCGTAAACAAAATTTTGTGGAAATGCTGCATAGTCATAAAGCAGAAAAAGAGAAAGGCCTCAACTGATGCTTCTTTATCAAAATAATAAAAAATATAATGCCCTGGTACCTTGTGTGCAAATAAGCTCACAATTTACCAGGGTACATTTTTTAAAGTTCTGAAAACTCAGCAGGGTTAAGCAGTACAGGATCATTTTTGGAAACTGTGTTTTGATATTCCGGTAAAGCTGAGAGTTTTTTCCACTCAGGATCAGCGCTAAATAATTTCCAGTGCGCATCACGTTCTGCCATATTATTGAAACTGGTCATGTACATCAGATTCGGCATATGGCTTCCTGCCAATACCTCTGAATAAAATACAGCATTAAACTGTAATCGTCTAAACAAAGTGATTTCTCCGCCTTCGTTAAACATCTGTACCTTCTTCCTGTATAATCTTTCTGTAGCACCTTCATAACTCCGCAATTCATATACTCTCTCTGTCTTATTACCTGAAAGGGAAGGCACCTGCATTTTCGGCATCAAAGGAAATGCTTTCAATACGATGGATTCCATACGCGTATAGGGTGCAGCAGTATGTGCTGCGGTCCAATAGGGTTCAGCAGCGATGGAAGGATCGTTAACCAGAACATCTTCCAGTTTATCCAGCTGTTCCAATGATTTTAAGGGAATGAACACGTAAATTCTTTTGTCTGCAGCCGTATCATTAATTACAGGATGAAATACGCCTATATTAGCAAACCCGGCCCTGTGCAGTGCAGGCAAATAAGCATTCTGCAGAAACTGGTCTACCTGTTTTACCTGGTCATTGGTTTTAACATGGTATACTTTAATTTCATAATGCTCTCTTTTTTCTGCGTTGGCATTCGTAAACGAAACGCAAAAAATAAGCATGGATACAAACGATAAACCTTTTAATTTTCTCATGAGGTGTTTTTTATTCTGGATGTGTTAAACGATAAATAATAATAGCAGCGCGTTGAATAAGGTAAGGAAATTCATTAAGGTTGATGGTCTCGCCGGCAGCATGTGCACCACGACCGGAAGCACCTAAGCCATCTATACCATCTACATACTTAGCTATATAAGAAATATCTCCGGCCCCTCTCGATCCAGGGTCGCCCGCCTGTGTTGTACCCATACCCATGGCCTGGGAAGTTTGATCAACTATCTGTAAGAGCCGGTTATTTCCTTCAGTGGGTTCCATGGAAGGTATTCCATCTTCGAAAAAAATTTCTGCTTTGGATCCGTTAAGATTCTTGGCTACAATGGCTCTCATTTTTTCTCTTGCATTCTCTTTCTGTACTTCCGTTAAAAAACGGAGATCACCTGTTACCATAACCTCCGGTGAAATAATATTTGTTTTACCAATCGCTTCACCCTTTGCTTTTTTCTCATCATATTGGATATCCGATCCACCGATTATGAGACCGGGATTGAAAGTTAAATATTTTTCGCTACTTAATTCTTCGCGAAACTGGTTCACAATCCTGGCTGATTCATAAATAGCACCATAACCTGAGCCGGAAGCAAAAATACCTGCAGAATGCCCTGTTTTGGCCGTTACATGTAAACGCCAGCTGCTTGATCCCCTTCGGGCTGTGGCAATGGTATGCAAACCAGCCGCTGTTTCAAAAGCCAATGCCACTTCTGTAGTTTTGGCCCGTTCAATAAAATCTTTACGGCTTACGCTGGTGGGTATACCGGCTTTTTCTTCGTCGCCTGTAAAATAAACGGTAATAGAAGCGTCATCCAGTAACCCCATAGAATGCAGCGCCTGCAGCGCCATAATAACAACTACATCACCCCCCTTCATATCATTAATACCCTGACCGGTAGCTGTGGAATCATTCAAACGGGTAAAAGGAGAGAAAGGCATTTCGGGTTCAAACACGGTATCCAGATGACCAATAATAAACAGTTTCTTACCCTTTTTTCCCTTCTTTATCGCCACTAAATGGCCCGCGCGATTGAGGGAATCAGGCAGGCTAACCCATTCTGTATGGAAACCGGCTTTAGAAAACTCGCGGCTGAATACAGCGCCAACTTTTTTTACACCGTCTTTGTTTAGGGTGCCACTATTGATGTTTACCACCTCGGTCAATAATTTTTCTGCATCGGTGATATGCCCCCTTATATAACCTGCAATCTTTTGTTCGGTTACTGACAATGATTGGGAAAAAATAATATTTACGGTAAGCAGCAAAGAAACAAGTGACAGTATCTTTTTCATGAACATATTTTGGAATGATATATTATCAGTAAAAATAGTATGAAACCTTTAACAAACCATTAATAAACAAGTAGCACAGTTATTGCATCTGCTGAAAAGAAATCATTTTTTTACCATAATTTTTTTGATGGCCCAATATTACGCTAAAACCAAATTCAACATGAAAAACAAACACTTCTTCTTCGCAGCCATCATGGCTTTTGCCGTTTCGCTATTTATGGTAGCCTGTAACAAAAGTTCATCGGTCGATACCGCCCTTCCTACTGGTAAACAACACCTGTCGTTGTATCTGACGGATGGTCCAGGTTTATTCGACAAGGTATTGATCGATATCCGTTCTGTAAAAGTGCTGGTAGATACCAGTTCAAACACCCGTCACCATGATAATGATGATTGGGATCATCATGGTGATAATGATGACAGAAAAGATTCCTCTTTTGTTTGGGAAAATCTAAATATAAAAGCCGGTATATATGATATTTTAAAATTTCGGAATGGAGCAGATACCTTACTGGCAGCATCAGGTATTACCAAAGGAGCTATCCGCCTTATCAAAATTGAATTAGGCACCAATAACTCTCTTGTGAAAGACAGTATAACCTACCCGGTTTATCTGCCTTCGAATGCCAAAAATTATGTACTCATCAAACTGAAAGGAAATGAGTGCGAAGAATATGTACCCGGCAAATCACGTTTATGGCTTGATTTTGATATTACCCGTTCCATTGTACAGGAAAGAGATAATAAATTTTACCTACGTCCCGTGTTTCATTTCTTCACTGTGGGCACAACAGGCAGCATTGCCGGCAAAGTGGGACCTAAAGAAGGATACCCAGTAGTTACTGCCTATAATGCAAAAGATACAGCCTATGCATTGCCAGATAAAGAAGGATATTTCAAATTCAGAGGTATTAAAGATGGTAAGTATTCCGTATTCATCAATGCATCAAATGGCTATGCTGACACAACATTTACCAATGTAATTGTTATAGCGCCTAAAGAAACTTCTCTTGGCATCATCAAGTTGCATAAATAAGAAGTTCTATATATTGAGTTAAAAGAAAACAGGGAGCAGCAATGCTCCCTGTTTTTATGTTGTATGCAATGCGGAGCATTGTTTGTACATTTCCATATGCAAATCAATCAATTTTTATTGTATGGCGCTAATGGCTACACGGGCCAGCTTATTGCAAAAATGGCGGCAGCATACGGACTATCCCCAATACTCGCCGGTCGTAATGAAAGCGCACTAAAAGACCTGGCCGGTTTATTAGATCTGCCTTATAAGGTGTTTGACCTGTCAGATACCTCTGCTTTAGAAGATGCTTTGAAAGAAGTGGATGTTGTGTTACACGCTGCCGGGCCTTTTCAATTTACGTCAAAACTGATGATTGATGCCTGTCTGGCAACCCGCACCCATTATTTAGATATTACGGGAGAAATTACAGTGTTTGAACAGGCCAAACGGTATGATGCCAAAGCCAAAGAAGCAGGCATCATGATTATGCCTGGTGTGGGGTTTGATGTAGTACCCACCGATTGCACTGCTTTATATCTCAAACAGCAATTACCTGATGCCACACACCTCAAACTGGCTTTTGCTATGATCGGCGGAAAACTATCACATGGTACTGCCGCAACCATGGCAGAGAATCTGGGTGAGGGAGGAGCCATTCGGGAAAATGGAAAAATTATAAAAAAACCATTAGGGTATAAAGGGTTCTCGATTGATTTTGGGGTTAAGAAATTATTTGTCATGTCCATTCCCTGGGGTGATATTTCAACAGCCTATACAACTACAGGTATCCCCAATATTGAAACGTATACAGGTACTTCGCCCAAAACCTTTTCTATGTTAAAATGGCAAGGGTTGTATAACTGGATTCTACGTACTTCTTTTGTACGCAATTACACTAAGAAGAAACTTAAACAGAAACCAGCGGGCCCAACTGATGAAATGCGCGCCAAAGCAATTAGTTTAGTATGGGGTGAAGCTACCAATGCCGATGGCCGTAAAGTAAGTGCCCGTATGCAATGCCCCGAAGGATATACGCTGACAGCCATGACGGGTTTGCTCATTACCCAAAAAGTATTACAGGGAAATGTGAAGCCCGGTTACCAGACACCCGCCGGTGCCTATGGCGCTGATCTTATTATGGAGATCCCCGGGGTAAAAAGAGAATCTATCTGATTTTTTATTATGGAATAGTTCCGCCAATTTTACCAAAATCATAATTGAAAGAATGGCTATTAACCGGAAAGCAGCAATCGGATTTATTTTTATTACGTTACTCATCGATGTTACAGGATTTGGTTTGATCATTCCTGTAATGCCAAAACTGATTCAGGAGTTATTAGGGGTGAACGATATCAGCAAAGCCTCGCAATACGGTGGCTGGCTCACATTTGCCTATGCATTCATGCAATTTATCTTTGCCCCGGTATTAGGGAATCTTAGTGATAAATATGGAAGACGACCTGTATTGCTGTTTTCCTTATTCGGTTTTGGAATAGATTATCTCTTTCTTTCTTTTGCACCTTCTATCGGCTGGTTGTTTGTAGGAAGACTGATCGCTGGTGTTACCGGCGCAAGTTTTACTACCGCATCAGCCTATATCGCAGATATCAGTACTAATGAAAACCGGGCACAGAATTTTGGAATGATTGGGGCAGCATTCGGGCTGGGATTTATTATCGGCCCTCTCATCGGCGGTCTGTTGGGTGAACTGGGTGCAAGAATACCCTTTCTCGTTGCAGCAGCCCTTGCTCTGGCTAACTGCCTGTATGGGTATTTTGTATTACCTGAATCACTGGATAAAGAACACAGGAGAAAATTTGAATGGAAACGTGCCAATCCACTTGGCTCTTTATTGCAGTTAAAAAAATATCCGGCGGTAGGAGGATTGATCGTTTCGTTGGTATTGGTTTATCTGGCTGCTCATGCTGTACAAAGCAACTGGAGCTTTTTTAATATTGAAAAATTTAACTGGAGCCCTAAAATGATCGGGATCTCTTTAGGTGTGGTAGGCCTATTGGTAGGACTCGTGCAGGGCGGACTGGTTCGTATCGTAAATCCAAAAATCGGTAATGAAAAAAGTGTGTATATAGGATTGGGACTGTATACTTTGGGACTTCTGTTATTTGCTTTTGCTTCACAAAGCTGGATGATGTTTGTGTTCTTAATTCCCTATTGCCTGGGAGGTATAGCGGGGCCGGCATTACAGTCAATTATTTCAGGACATGTGCCCCCGAATGAGCAGGGAGAATTACAAGGAGCTTTAACAAGTTTAATGAGTGCAACTTCTATTGTGGGGCCATTGATGATGACAAACCTGTTTGCTTATTTTACCCGTAAAAATGCTCCTCTTTATTTTCCGGGCGTTTCTTTTTTATTGGGAGCCCTGCTGATGCTGGCAAGTACTATATGGGCTTATTATGCCTTACGGACTGAGAAGATAAAAAGCTGATGATAAAGATGATAAAAGTTATCACTAAGGAACGATTAGCTAATAAAAATCAAACCCAAAATACTTGCAGCATACACAATCGTTACAATAATTGAATCAATACCCATCGAAAGAAATTGTTTTCTGGGGCGGATAATCATTCCCATCATATAAATACCGGTAAGAATAATTCCTATTCCCGTTAAATACATATCAGATGGCTTTAGCGAGGGAAGGATGGCTTTTCCGCTAATGAGAGATGCCATAATAAAAAGCACAGGCAAAAAAGCGTTACCACCAAAAATATCACTTACGGCCATATCATAATCTTTGATTCTTGCGGAGGCAATACCGGTAGATATTTCAGGTAATGCAGTTGCAAGTGCAAGTATGGTAGCGCCAAATAATACACCTCCCATATGAAATTTTTCTGCCAATACCTGCCCGGTTTCCTCCAATGCCCAGCCCGATACCAGCGTAACGATACCACAAAAAGAAAACACGAGTAAAGCTTTACCTATTGACGTAAAATAAATTGCTTTTTTAGCTTTATCCGATTTTTCTTTCTTTTCAACCGGTTCGTGTGAGTATCTTTTTTTACGAGGGTGCGGGGTTGATGAAACGGATTGTTTGGATACCAGGTAAATACTTCCTAGCCATAC